>NZ_JAVJRX010000054.1:0-31751 GCF_040219735.1 Coleofasciculus sp. G1-WW12-02
GGCTGGAAACTATCAGAGAATCGTGACTCAATCACATTCACCGATGGATTTAAAGCCGGAGAATTCAAGCTCTACGGTACTCGCGACTTAAACTACTATCAACTAACTCAGATAAAGCGAGTTAGGGTAGTACGCCGTGCCGATGGATACTATGCCCAATTCTGTATTGACCATGACAGGACTGAAGATAGGACTCCGACAGGTCACAACGTAGGGTTAGATGTTGGTTTAAACCATTTTTATACCGACTCAGATGGTCAGACAGTTGACAATCCGAGATTCTTGAGAAAGTCAGACCAAGCACTGAAACGACTTCAAAAACGAGTATCCAAGAAGTTTAAGAAAGGTCAACCACAATCTAACAACTACAAAAAGGCTAAGCAAAAGTTAGCCAAAAAGCATTTGAAAGTCAGTAGGCAGCGTAAAGACTTTGCGGTAAAGACTGCATTGTGCGTAGTCCGGTCTAACGACTTGGTAGCTTATGAAGACTTGCAAGTGCGGAATATGGTCAAGAATCATCACCTAGCTAAATCAATTAGTGATGCAGCTTGGTCTGAATTTAGGCGCACTCTTGAGTATTTTGGCAAAGTATTTGGTGTAGCAACGGTTGCCGTTAAGCCTCACTACACCTCTCAAAACTGTTCCAACTGCGGCTGTGTTGTAAAGAAAACGCTTTCAACACGAACCCACAAATGTAAATGCGGGTTTATTTTAGACCGTGATTGGAATGCCGCGATAAACATACTCAAGGAAGCACTTCGTACTGTAGGGCATACAGGAACATTCCAGGAATACTGGATAAACGCTTCGGGACAACTCGCCCTATGCGTGTAT
The DNA here is from genome assembly GCF_040219735.1 of Coleofasciculus sp. G1-WW12-02. Classification (NCBI taxonomy): domain Bacteria; kingdom Bacillati; phylum Cyanobacteriota; class Cyanophyceae; order Coleofasciculales; family Coleofasciculaceae; genus Coleofasciculus; species Coleofasciculus sp. G1-WW12-02. The sequence goes on from NZ_JAVJRX010000054.1 coordinate 835, forward strand.
TGATGAGAATCAATACTCTAAGGTGGTTGGATGAGCGAAGAATCCCCCGCGTTTTTAACCGGGGGAGTGTCAAATGAGCTAATAATACCAAATGAGCTATCTGTTTTAACCCCCTGCTTCCCCTGCTTCCCCTGCTTCCTTCACCCACCACTTATTCAGCAGACCCTAATTTATTGGGGTGTTTTCTGTAACTCCGGTCGCTCTTCCGGAACGATCGCGCCTTCTACGGGACATACCTGTAAACATATACCACAATCTATGCAGGTATCGAAATCAATCCAATACCAGTCTGTCCCCTTGACATTTTTGCCAGGACCTGGGTGAATGCAAGCAACTGGACAAGCATCAACGCAATCTGAAACCCCTTCACAGGTTTCCGTAACAATAGTGTGAGACACAGTATTCCCTCTCGTAGTTACATAACATTTGGCAAACTTGACATCCTCCTTGGGTTAACCATTCCCTAGGTTGAGTTTTCTTTGCTTGAGTAATACGAACCTTCTGTAGCTCACTATATTCTTGGGCAACTTCTCTGAGTGCTTACACAAAGCCAAAGCATCATTCCAGACTACCCGCACGCACCTAAACAGCCGCGCCAAGGATTGACGCTGACCTGGTGTGGGATAGATTCGATACTGATACCTTGATTTCATGCCACAAGGGTGAAGTGCCTATTATCTTACGGAGCGTGGGATGGCTTTATTCGGAGAAAAAGCCGCCCTAGAAGGACGGGGCTTGAGACCCATTATTTCCGATCATTTCGGTAAAGGGTTATCCCCCATAGCTTTTATGTTACTGCATTAGACACCGTTCCTAACCGCTAAAAAATATCTATGCAAATATATGCAAGATAGGCCGTCATGCGGTACTAACGACTTCCTGTCGGATTTTCACCGACTTTTCCGGTTCTTCCGGACTTAGTATGCTAAACTATCAGCTTTGAGGACTTATAAAGCTTAACATACAAGGACTGTAGCGCCTAAGTCCATCAAAAGGACTTGAAATATGGGAAGAAATGGCTAAAGCTCTTGCTGTCCAATATTCGGATTAATAAAACTAACAATTTAGCATACTAAGTACGGAAGACCCGAAATTTAGAGTAAGCAAAGTTACTCAACATACGCTTGTGCCGAACATTTAGTTCACGCAACCGTTTTTTCTTGTCGCTAAAGTCAAGCCTTTCAACAACAATGGGACGCTTATGCTCTAAGGCTAAATTGGTAAGTTGAGTAATGACATCAATTAAGATAGCCTCAGTACGTCCTTGGGGTTGAGAGTGGATATTAACCTTGAATTGACCAAAGCCACCCAGATTTCCGTCCTTATCAGCCATTGCCCAACCGATGCAGCTCGGATTGAGGTCTACACCGATGGCTCCCCAATGAATGGGAGCAGTTATTCTGGGAGCGGGGTTGACATCAAAGGTGAGATGGATTTCCCACTCCGTTAAACTTTTTTGGATGAATCGATAGGTTAAGGCTTGCCTGTTGTACCAAGCTGTTGCTAGATTATCGGTTCCATGCTTGGGTAAACGGATAGGAAACTGAATATATTTTCCATATCGCTTGGACAAGTGATATGGAACTCGAATATGAAGTTCCTTGCCAATCAAATCTAACTGGCAAATCTGATTTCCGTAGGATTCATCCTTAGAGCCAACCATCTCCACGGTATATTTGTTGCCCAGGTTTACGTGCAGGGAAGATGCCTTGATGTGGGCAATATAAAGCTTTAACTTGTGGGCGTACCGTTTCTTCTGATGGAGTTTAACCTGGGCTTGCCTGTATAAGGTTAAATGATGGGCGCACCGCATTGGACAAGCATCTGGATACATAGGCTTGAGGGACTTGGGAATTTTCTTCTTTTTCCCCCGGTTCACCTGTTCTACGGCTTGTAAATATTTGCGGTGCCAAGTAATTTTCTTTTCTAACTTGCCAATAACTTCTGTTGTGTGTTTGAGTTTACCTTGCAGCAATTCTAAGTGATTACTACGGCACTCCGACGCAGACTTTATCGCACCTTCAACGTAAGCGATGATGCTATTCGCCTGTCGCTTGTTGATGTCATGATTCTGCTGTAGTTGAGTATTGAGCTTTGACTTACTTGGGGGGTCTTGTCCCAGTAGCAATTTTAAGCACTCAATCTTGGCATCATAGCCGAGTGTCGCAGCGTCATTCAAAAATGCAACCGCCCATCGGTTGGTTGTTGTGGTGACATAAGTGCGGGACTCGGCTTGGCTCACTGACAGTGAGAAATCTTTGCTTTGTGTATTATACAAAGATTTCTCACTCTGCGTCAACTAGGCAATAAGCTTCCAAGACTAAGGCTTGTCGTTCTCGATCTGACTGGATTTTGCCTTCTTTCTCCCATCGCCTCAAGGTATCTATCGACACTCCTTTTACGGCGGCGGCTTCCCCTATAGACAACAATCGATCCATATATTAGTTTGTCATGAATGCAACTCGGTATGAGGCGAAGCCTGGAAAGCCGGATGCGAGATCGCACCAACAGCCTGTAACGAGACTTGGAAAACCAGGAAGATCAGCAGTTGACAGACATTACTGCGGCGGGCATGGAAATACTTGAGCAGCTTCGTAGATACGATGAAGCAGGGGGAGCAGAGGGAGCTGCGGGAGATGTTAGCTGTTCATTTATTTCTGCCTTCTTGCATTAATTTTATTTGAATACGGCGAGAAAATTCGGATGTGTTCCCACTGAAGTCAGTGGCAGTTGCGGTTATCGATTGTCCCACGACTTTAGCAGATAAAACGGCAGTGAATGAAGCTTCTCCACGGTTATCTGTCGTTACAGATATTGACCCTAAAGGAACTTCACCTTCACCATAATTGGATAGATCAGCACTTCTATTGGCAAAAAATTCTAAGGTGAATTGGCTATTAGGATTGCTAACCAGTATTCCTTGAATTTCAATGTTATTGTTTTTTACCTCTGCGCCTAAGAGAGTGGGATAATTTTGGAGTTGATTTGAGCCAGAGTCTAAATCTAAAGCATCGTTATCAATCGGTACAGACGTTGATAAAGGACGCCCTGTCTCCCCATTCAAAAAGACATCGTGAGATGTTGAACGATTTTGGCTCAAACTAATTCCTAAGTCTTTATTGTCAAACAAACTATTCCTTTGGATCAAATTATCAATTGCGTCAGCCATTCCCCCAGGAACGGTTTCCCTCGTCGTAATTTGAATGCCATTAGCTCCATTATGGTGGATTATGTTATTTAAAATTTGGGTGTTAGTAATAGAGGCATTAAACCCTGCTTCATCCCCCCTTGCTTCTAAACGAATTCCATTATAACCATTATTCGCGATCGCATTCCCTGTGATCCGCGTTCCCTGAATCAAAACATCCATCAGCGGTAATACAGTACCGGGAGTGTAAATATTAGAAAATATGGCAATTCCATCACCCCCATTGGCGATATTAATTCCCCTGGGATTGATGCCAATATAATTATTTTCAATCCGGTTGTCCCAGGGCTGTGTACCAAATCCTCGGTAGATATGAATTCCGTGGCGACGATTCCCGCCGATAACATTATTGCGAATTTGGTTCGCGGGCTTCTTAATGCCAATACCATCCGTGCTTAAGATAGGACTTAATGCCACTGTGCCTGTAATGTCTGTGCCAATTAAATTATTTTCAATGGTATTTTCAATTGCCCCCCATTGCAGGGTCAGATTGGCTTCTGTATTTCCTTGGCAGCGAGCATTCCCGGAAATTAAATTATAGCGTACCTTGTTCAGGCGTGAAGGTGCATCAGAGCGGGTTCCACCAATCAGAAAACCATCAATACAATTACCTAAAGCGACGGTTCCGGTATAATCAGTACCAATATAATTACATTCAACTAAATTGTTGCTGGCATAATTGGAAAGCCAGACATTTGTCGTGTGGCTTCCGGCGATGACATTACCTCGAATAGTATGGTTTTGGGCAGGATATCGAGAATCTAAAGCGGCAAAATTGCCATTCCCAATCACTACACCATGACCCCCTTTTTCAGTGGTATTACCCAATACCTCTTTACCTGTATAATCAGTACCAATAAAATTATTTACAATAGTATTGCCTTGCTGATCGGCATTGGCATCACCGTTAAGGAGGATGCCTAAAAATTGATTCCCAGAAATAACATTGTTTTTAATGATAGTATTATTGGGATTTGTGGTGTTTCCCGCCTCAATCACCACACCTCGGTTATTACCAAGGGCGACTGTGCCACTGATATCCGTACCAATATAATTGCTGTCAATGATAATGTGGCTGGAGTTATTTAAGATTTCGATACCAGAACGTTGAAACCGATTAATTACCAGTCCTCTTATGATAACCTGCTCCGCATCAATGGTAATACCACTTACTTTACCCGCCGCCGCACCGTTTAACTCAATTACAGGACGACTAATTGTTATTCTTTGAGCTGGAAGAGGAACGCCCATTGGGTTGGGACAAGTTAGGGAATGAGTTGCGGTAGTTTGGAAACCGGGTTGAGATGTTCCATCAATAACCACCGCCTCTGTTAGAGTTGGTAATGGGGAATTGAGGATAATGCTGGGTTGAATTGATTGAATATTGAACGCGATCACATCAATGGTAGGATGGGGAGAACCTGTCCTACAATCGCCGTTTGTAGTATCCCTATTCCTGTTGGCGTTGTTAATCGCTTCGCGCAGGGTGCAATTGCCATCACCAGCGTTGATATCATCGGCAGTTGTATTAACCACAATACCAGCGGTTTGTGCCACAGCACTATCCATGAGTGGCGACAAGCTGCTAACCAATAAACCAATAGATGCTAGAGTTTTTAGGCGCGTATACATAATAACTTTTTCGGCGTAGTGCTATCCCCAAAATAATTGATAATGCCGTTGATAGTGTTAGCCAATTATAGAAGGAAATGGTATTAGGATGATTAGGATGAGGAATAAAAAGGTTTTGACCCAACTCGCTTTCTCATCGGGGATGGCGTCTGTGTAAGGGCGGGTTTTACTATGATTGTTTCTTACCTCAGCCAGCAAAATGTGACTAAACCCACCCCGATTGGGTTTTGAGTTTTAAGCTAGCCAATGATTCGCTTAAACAATGACAACTTGCTATTGTAAGGTGGATACCGCCAATTTAAATCGAACCAAAATCCCTTTTTCAATACACTCTTAAAGTGAGAAAATGTATCAAAACTGGCTTTGCCGTGATAGTTCCCCATTCCACTATCGCCAACACCACCAAAAGGTAAGGTTGTCACTCCAAATTGCATCACGGTGTCATTGAGACAGACGCCACCGGACGAGGTTTGCTGCAAAACTTGTTGCTGTTTGTGTTTATCTTTGGAAAATAGGTAGAGGGCTAAGGGTTTAGGGCGAGCATTAATCTGCGCGATCGCGTCATTGAAATTGCTATACTCTAAAACAGGTAAAATCGGACCAAAGATTTCTTCTTCCATGATCGGTGAGTCCCAAGAAACTCCATCAATCACAGTTGGTGCGATATACTTATCTTCTGGTCGAGTTTGTCCGCCAATGACAATTTCTCCGTCCTTCAACATAGAAACCAGCCGATCAAAATGTCGGTGACTAATAATTCGCGCATAGTCCGGACTTTTCTCAGTTTCCTGACCATAAAAGTCTGTAACACATTTTTGCACTTCTGTCAATAGGTCTGACTTAATTCGGCGATCAACCAACAGGTAGTCTGGGGCGATACAGGTTTGTCCCGCATTCAGATATTTTCCCCAAGTAATCCGTTTAGCCGTGTCTTTGAGATCAGTATCCGCATCGACAATACAGGGACTTTTACCGCCTAACTCTAACGTGACAGGCGTCAGATGTTTCGCGGCGGCTTCCATGACTATTTTGCCGATCGCGGTTCCCCCGGTAAAAAAGATATGGTCAAATTTTTCAGCCAAAAGTGCTTTACTGGTATCGGCGTCACCTTCGACAAGGGCGATATAAGCCGGGTCAAAGGTTTTGTGGATCAGGTTGGCGATCGCGGCTGAGGTATGGGTAGAGATTTCCGAGGGTTTGAGTATCGCACAGTTTCCCGCTGCGATCGCGCCGACTAAGGGAGAAATTAATAACTGGAACGGGTAATTCCAGGGGGAGATAATCAGCACCACACCCAAGGGTTCAGGATAAATCTTAGCCGAGGCGGGGAATTGTTCTAATCCGACAGCCACCTTTTTCGGTTTAACCCAAGATTTTAGGTGCTTGATGGCGTAATTAATTTCCGTAATCGCCGCGATTTCAAAATAGGCTTCAAACTCCGGGCGCCCTAAATCAGCTTTGACTGCATTGATAATCGCCTCTTGATCATCAACAACGGCTTGTTTGAGTCGTTTTAGCTGTTCCATGCGCCACTTGACATCCTTGGTTTGTAAAGTGGCGAAAAAATCCCGTTGTTTGCGGATAATATCAGTAACTGGTACTTGGGTCAGCATTCTGGCGTCCTTTACGGCTTCAACTTATACTTATTGTGATAGCTTACTCTAGCCTTGAGTGAATCAATCTTGAATCGGATTATTGGGTTAACCGGAGGGATTGGCACAGGCAAAACGACGGTTTCTAATTATCTTGCCGATACCTATCAGCTTCCTATTTTAGATGCGGATATCTACGCCAGAGACGCCGTGCAGCCCGGTTCACCGATTTTGAACCGGATTATTGCCCGCTACGGTTCTGATGTACAATTGCCTGATGGCACACTGAACCGCAAACGCTTAGGGGAGATAGTTTTCCCGCACCCAGGGGAACGCCAGTGGTTAGAACAACAGATCCATCCCTACGTGCGCGATCGCATTAAGTCTCAAGTAAATACCTTAGAGTCTCCGACTGTGGTTTTAGTGATACCCTTATTGTTTGAAGCCAATATGACGGACTTAGTGACAGAAATCTGGGTTGTCCATTGTCCCCAGGAACAACAAATCCAGCGAATTCGAGAACGCGATCGCTTATCTGTTGAACAAACTCAATCTCGGCTGGATAGTCAGCTTCCTTTAGCCGAAAAAGTGGCGCGTGCTGATGTGGTTTTAGATAATTCCTCCACTCGCAAATTTCTGTTGCAACAAGTCGATCAGGCTTTAGCAAGGAATGGTAATAAGCAATACACATAATTCTATTTTTCTCAACCTAAATAACTGGCTCGACGTCCGAGTATTCACCGGAACAGTTAACTGAAAATGCCTTATCTTGATCCGGTGAAAAGAAAAAGACCCGAAATGCCAATACGATTAGGCTATCATGGATGCGATCGCTTCCCTGACACCAACCTTTAAACACCTGTAATCCTTGTAGGGGCGGGTTTAGTAACTTCGTGAACATTGTCACCAGTAACGCCTCCACAAAACCCGCCCTGATTCAAATTGTTGGCATTTTGTTAGATCAAGACAGATGCATCAGCCGTCAAGGTACTCGCATTTACACCCGTCAAAACCGCTAAGGTTTCATCATTAAAATCAATCCAGGTATTCTTCCCATGTTGAGAAATCGACAACTGATCAAACGTCAGTTCACCAGACAAGCCTAACAAATCCTCAGCAATGTGGAAATCGCGAATTTTGTCTGTTCCTTCACCAACAGCTAAGACAAACGTATCATAACCTTGACCCCCAATTAACTGGTCATGACCCAAACCTCCCCAGAGTAAATCATCGCCATCATCACCCCAGATTTTATCATTACCCTCTTCACCGAAAAGTTGGTCATTCCCACCTTTTCCATACAGTTTGTCATTGCCGGTGCCACCATAGAGGATATCATCACCCGCGATCGCACCACTTAAGCAACCCTTATTCAAGTCACCTCGTAGGATATCATCACCCTCTGCACCATAAATTACATCATCACCCAAACTGCCAATCACGGTATCATTACCAGCATCCGCGAAGATGAATTCATCCTGTTGATTAGAACTGACTAATTTGTCATTCTCTGGAGTCCCTTGAATCGTATATGAGATAACCGCTTCAACGGTTCCATTGGGAATCGATAATCCCAGATTTGTCCCACTATTAGATGTGAATGAGAAGTTATCAATCAGCAGTCCTGAATCCACGTAATCATCCCCTGCATCCATTAAACCCACGCCAATGGTAAATATACCCGATTCAGTAAACTGATGGGTAAATGTGCCATAGCCAGTTTGAGAACCAAAGGAACCCGTGAAACGGCTAAAATTACTACTCGTATCCGCTAGTTCGGATAAGACACCTGATGTAATGGAAACAAAGCCAAAATCACTGAAACTGCTGGAATTTTCTTCATTAGTAATCAAGTTCCAGTCAAAGCTAATACTGTCCCCCGCCTGAACTTTTATCGGTTGAAACTGTAAGCCAGAACCTTCAATAACATCACCGTTACCAAAATTATCTAACGCGCCAGCAGTTAAACCAAAAAACTGTTCCATATCGGTATCACTCACCGAACCCACACCATTAGTAATGAAAGCTTGGTAATTCCCATCGGTGGGATTACTACCAATAGAATTGGTTTCAATTGTGGTATTACCAATTGTCGTCCAGTTGGTAAAGTCCCCATTTTCAAAGCCAAAGTTGAAGAAAGGATCAAGGGTGATTTGGAAATTATCAACGAGAAGTCCCGAATCAACACTACTATCATCGGCATCGACTAATCCCAAACCGATGGTATAAGTTCCGGCTTGGGTAAACTGATAATCGAATGTGCCGTAATTAGTCTGCTTGCCAAAGGAACCCGTAAACCGATTAAATTGCTGGTTGGTATCTGTCAGTTCGGATAAAAGGGTGGAACTGATGGAAATAAAACCAAAATCGTTATAGTTACTGGGAGTTTGCTCATTGGTAATAAAGTTCCAGTCAAAACTTACAATATCTCCCTCTTTGACGGTAATCGGTGTGAGTTTGAGGGCAGAACCTTCAATCGCATCCCCATTACCCAGATTGTCTAAGTCACCTGAATTCAATCCCAGGAAGGTTTCCAAATTACTATCACTAACGGAACCTTGACCATTTGTTATTAAAGCCTGGAATGTTCCATCTGTAGGCGTACTGCCAATAGTAGCGGTTTGGATTGTCGCATCACCAATACTGTTCCAATCGGTAAAGTCTCCGGTTTCAAAGCTGAAGTTAAGTTGGGGCGATAAATCCTCGATTTGTTGGTTGCCAAAGTTAATATTGGTGATGATTTCTCCAGAACTCAGGTTAATGGTGTGAGTTCCAGGGATAAGGTTACTGGTAGATGGGATAGACGCGACACTTTCAGTGTCTGATTCATAGATGCCAATCAGAGTTTTTGAAGCATTCGATGGATCGATTTTGTAAAGCTTACTGTAGATGTCGTTAACGCCGTATATGAAACCATCTGGAGCAAAATCAATTTCATACACCGAGCTTCCAAATGAACCAACTGTAGATAATATATTTCCTGTTGCTGGGTCAATTTTCACGAGATCAAACCAGGAACCGTAAAGTGTGCCATCGGGAGCAAAATCGATCCCCCAAGTAGTATGAGAAATTGTACCTACTTGAGTGGCAAAAGCAGTTGCTGGGTCGATAGTGTAGAGAATATTCGTGCTAGTTGCGTTCCCATACAAAGTTCCGTCTGGAGAAAAAGTAATACTTCTCATCAAGATAGAACTATTGGTAGCACTATGAATTGTGCCAATAGTGGTATAAGAACCATCCGTTGGATCAATAATTCGCAAGGAAGAACTAGCACCATAAAGCAATCCACTGGTTGGATCAACATCTAAGCCAGTATAGAAATTAGACTTACCTATAAGAATCTCCGCCACTGGATCAGTTTGTAATTCAACTAAGCTGTATTGGTTAATTCCACTTCCTGTACCTGCTACCAATTTAAATGACATATCTGAACCCGGAACGGTTTGTTGCCAACCGGGTAGTAATACCTCAGCTACGGTGTAAGTATCAGCCGTTAGTCCAGTGAACGAATAATTACCGTTAATATCAGTAATTGTCGAAACTTCACCCGCATCCAATTGACTATTCTGATTCTGATCTAAATAAATAGTCCAACCGCTTAAACCTGGTTCATTCGCATCCCATATACTATCCCCATCAATATCATTCCATTTACTCCCGTGAATCTCTCCTAAAGGAGAGGGTGGCGGTGTCGTTGGAGTCAAGGCATTATTAGCATTTAATCGTCCACCGGTTACTGTATTTCCCTGCAATGATGAAATCGGATCAACGGTACTTAAAATCTGATTTTTTACCTCCGAAGCACTTAATTCGGGATTTTGTGACCAAATTAACGCCGCTACCCCAGAGACATGGGGAGTTGCCATAGAGGTTCCATTTTTGCTACCGTATCCTCCCCCCGGAATGGTACTGTAAATATCTACCCCTGGTGCGCCTAAATCAACAGAAGTGACGCCATAATTGGAAAACGACGCCAAATTATCGCAATCATCAGTAGCGGCGACACAAATAATATTATCCAGGTCATAGTTAGAGGGGTAATGGGGAGTAACATCGTTATTATCGCCAATACCATCAAAGCCGCCGTTACCTGCTGAGGAAATAAATAACTGTCCGGCTTGACCTGCTGCCGCGATCGCGTCGTATAATCCTTGAGAGTATGAAGGAATGTGCCAACTATTATTCGTCAGGTTAACGCCCATTATTGTGGCATATTCTACTGCCTGAATCGCATCGAATGTATCTCCACCACCGTTGGCATTTATCCACTTGAGTGCCATTATTTTGGCATAGGGAGCAACCCCAATCACCCCACTATTATTATTGCCCTTAGCGGCAATTGTACCAGCGACATGAGTACCATGTCCTTGATCATCCCAAGGATCACAATCATTATTGGCAAAGTCCCAGCCGTAGTAATCATCAACGTAACCATTGCTATCATTATCAATACCATCGCCAGGAATTTCTCCAGGATTTGTCCACATATTGTCATTTAAATCTGGGTGAGTATAATCCACCCCCGTGTCAATGACTCCTATCACCACATTATTTCCTGTGGCACTATCCCACGCTTCTGGCGCGTCGATATCCGCATCTGGGATACCACCCGTTTGTCCGGTATTATTTAACCCCCAAAGTTGGTTGAAATCTGAATCATTGGGAATTGTAGTATTCAGACTAATTGTATAATTCGGTTCAATATATTCAATTAGCGGATGATTACTGTAGGTAGCAATCGCTTGGGCAACACTCAATCCATTCAGTTGCCAAAGTTGCGTGCCTAACGTATTCGTTGATTCGAGTACCGAGGCTTGTAGAGTTTCTTGCAAGGTTTTAATCTGGGTTGACTCAATTCTTGGCTTGAGCTTGACAATCACTTGACCGGATAGGTAATCTGTACCTTCAACGAGACTATTCAGATTAAATGAGGCGATATTGAGTTCTGGAAACAAATCATTAGTAGACATAATTTTAACCCTCAATAGAGTTGGCTTGTATAGTGTTCCTTATCAGTCATGCTGTAGAGACGAAATCTAATTATTCCAGCCTAAAATTGTACCGAGTTGAGCAACTGGGTATTTTTAGCAACCTTGGGTTGGGAAACTTGAATTCTTTGGACTGTCTGTTCCCAATCGACTCTATCTCTGACTCAAAGGGACTTATGCAGTTTCACCCTGAGTTTTGCTAAATAAGTTTGGGGAACCAAAACACGAATTTTTTCTGAAATGCTTATTCCCTATAGAGTTCTCAGCATTATCGTCAACATTATTTTCTGGTAATCGTAGGGATATCGATTACAAACCTTCACGACTTACTCAGAATTGAACCGCGAAATTAGCGATACAAACCAATATTTGTTGCAAAACTTTACTCTTGCTGAACTGTGAATCAAACAGAACGAGTTAGACGATTTATATAGCAACCGCCATAGCTCATTTATTTGCTATTAGTCTAAGGCGGGACATTTTGGTTAGGAAAGGGAACAGGGAACAGGGAACAAATTGTCCCGGCTTGAGTTGGTAACCGGAAAATTTATCACCATTAGTATGGCACAGCCCCCTATTTTAGGAGTTTCTATCAATTTCTAAGCGTCCAAATACTTGGTAGTCATGGCTTTCAGCAATCAGCGTTGATGGAGCTTTTGCCAACATGAGCATTACCAATCCTGTGTTGGAGTAAAGGTTACATCTTTTACTTCACCCATCTCTCCCAATGGTTTCGCTGTTTTCTGATTTAACGATACCCATACCGCCCCCGCATTTCCGGATCGGATAGTTAATTCATTTTTAGCGTTCCAACTTTTGGGAGAATCGTCCTCAGTTAAGATTCCCTCAAACTCAGTTTTACCATCAACGCTAACTCGCACCCAGGATTCCCCTTTCGTTTCTACTGTAATTTGAACCGGGAAAGTGGGATCAGAGACAGTCGGCGCAGGGGTTGAGGTGACGACGGGTTGGTTGGGATTAAGCTGTTGCTCAATTGTCACAGACTCTTGAGCGGGTATAGAGGGTTGGGGTTTGAAGACTTGGTTGAGCAGATACACCAATCCGCCGATCGCGACTATCCCACCAATGCCAATGTAGAGTAGAAAAGGTTGACGCGATCGCGAAATCCGGGCGGACTCAGAAATTTCGGCTTGAGAGTCAGGAGAATCAGAGGGTGGCGATACAACCTCGGTGGCAAAGCTTTGAATTAACGTGGTGCTGTCTAAGTTTAGCGTCTCAGCATACCGCCGAATAAACCCCTGAACAAAGACAGGTTCAGGTAACTCCTCACACCGTCCAGCTTCTAGCGCTCTCAACGAGCGTAAGGAGATAAATGTTTTGAGAGCAATTTCCTCAATTGATTTCTCCTGTTCTTCTCTACAGTTTCGTAAATAGGTTCCTATATTTCTAAGTTGCTCTTCTTGAGCCGTAGTTAAATGGTTCACCTGATCAGCCTATCTATCAAGGATTACACATTTATCGCCAATAGCGACCCCAGTATATCACCTGTCTGCTGCCCGTTGTCTATTACCCATGATAAAAGGACAGTAGACAACGGACAAATGACTTGAAAAAGCTACTGGCTACCCCCTACGACAACATTGCGAATCCGTAAAGAAGGACCCCCACACCCTACCGGTAAGCCACTCTGTCCCCCTTTTCCACAACCGCCTGACTCATCCCAATAGAAGTCATCACCGATCGCTTCGATATCGCCTAAGGTTTTAAACACATTACCGGATAAAGTCACATCCCGCACCGGTTCAGCAATCTGTCCCTCGCGAATCATCCAGGCTTCACCAGCGCTAAAGGTGAACATTTCCCCATTTGTCATACCCCCTAACCAGTTGCGGGCATAAACCCCTTCGCGAATCCCTCGGACTAAATCCTGCACCGGGGTTTTGCCGCGTTCAATCCAGGTATTGGTCATACGGACAATGGGCGGATAGTGGTAGTTTAGACAACGGGCATTTCCCGTAGGGGCTTCGCCTAACTTGCCTGCAGTTTCACGGGAATGTAGACGTCCCACTAAAATGCCATCTTTAATCAGTTGAGTCGTTGTTGCCGATGTTCCTTCATCATCGTAGCAATAGCTACCCCGATGTCCCTCTGGGGCGGCACCGTCGAAGATTTGCAAATCCGGTGGACCAAAGCGACGCCCTTTGCTCATGACTTCCAACAAATCGGGGTTTTCATACGCCATATCCGCTTCTGAAAGATGCCCGAAGGCTTCATGAACAAATAAACCAGAGAGGATGGGATCAATAACGACAGTGTAAACCCCTCCCCGAACGGGTGACAGAGACAAAGCATTGACCGCCCGTTGCGCCGCACCCTGCACTTGAATGTCAAGATCAGTGAGATCTTCGTAGCCATTGCGAGATCCGGTGGTTTCTCGTCCCGTCTGTACAATCTCATCCTTACGGGCGGTAGCCGAGAAACGCATTTCTAGATCTGCCCAAGATTGCTCAATCAGAGTGCCTTCGGACGTGGCAATAATGATCCGTTGGTTATTATCACAGTAGCGCACAGAGGTTGTTGTAATCTGGGGGTCAAAGCTTTTGAGCAATTGGTTATAGCGATCGCACAGGGCTTTTTTCTCCTTTAGGGGAATCATCCGGGGATCAGTCCCGGTTAGGGGGAGTTGGCGAGTATCTTGCACGATCGGAATCGGGGCAAGTAGGGTTTCTCCATCCCCGACAATTCGGGCGGCGCTAATCGCTTCTTCCAATCGATCCTTAAGGCTAGAGAGTTGGTTGAAACTGGCAAAGCCCCAACCGCCTTTATAACATGCTCGCACCTGTCCACCAATAGAAAGCCCTTCACTCAAGGTTTCTACCTTATTGCCCCGCACCATAATGCTGGTTCCTTCGGATTCTTCTAAGCGAATCGCTAAGTAATCCACGCGAGAGCGATAGCGAGCGATCAGGTCTGCAATTAAATTTTGAGTATCCGCGAGTACAGTAGGCATGGTCTAGGGAACAAGCGTTAGGAACTGCTTCTATTGTGCAATGACTCTAGCCTTGGCTGCTATGTTTGTTCCCAATCCGCTGTTGTTGACATCTCCTCTCCTTAAAAGAGAGAGGATTCTGAGCTGATGTGAAGCGACAGTCTTTCAAGCTGTCGCTTCACATTTCTCACGATATGATCGTTTCAAATTAGTAAACAGGTCATATCGTTTCGGTAGTGCCAAACTACCTCTACCCACCTTGGCTAGGTCTATTCCTAACTGTGTGGCTACTTTTTTGATTATGTTTGCTGCCCCATTACAGTCAGCATTGATTAACTGACCGCTAGATGCTCTATACAAACCACGTTTCACTCTCGTCCCCGATGGCGTCCATCCTACGGGTTTTTCACCGTGCTTCGGTAATGAATCACCATCTAAGAATGATGCTTGGCTTGTATGCGCCTCCTCGGTCAGGGTTAATACAATCCCATATTCTGTGCAAAGCTGCTTGAGACGTTCAATCAGTCTGCCTGTGGGGATGGGCATGAAGTTTTGGTTCCCACGTTTACCCATCTGGGGACTGTTTTTGATCCCCTCGTTCCAGCCGATAACCAGATTACCGATCCCGTCAGCCAAGCACCGATTAACGATGAATCGTGCTGCCTTATTGATGGCGTCCCGCATCTGGCTATTTCGCTTGCGCTGCACCCGGTCTAGGTTGTCATCCCAGTAGAATTCGGACTTATTCTGTTTGTACTTGGCAACCAATCTGCAATACCCCTGATTCATTGATTTGAGCTTGCGCCCATCAATGATCAGACTCTTCCCCTGAGTTGATACCCCAGTTAACCAATTGGTGCCACCGTGGTCAAATCCCCAGGCTTGAGAGTAATCTAGGCTTGGATTAACCTTAATGGGTTCCTTCCCATCATCTATTACCCAGTCAATCCAAAACTCACGCCCGCAAGGACGAACCGTTACTTCTTTGACCCAATCTGAATCAATAAACTCCGGCAATGGTAACTCAATCTGAGTGATTAGTTCAGGCTTGGATTCTTTGCTAATGGATGGGCTCAAACAGCCATCTTTGTAGGTTAGAGCTTGTCTGGGAAAAGTTACCGCCGCCAAGCCGCCTTTTTTTCTGTAGCCAGGTAACGATGGACGATTAACATCTCCCTGATAATAGGCGTTAACCAAGCCGTTGTAACTTTTGATTGACTCGCCTACAGATTTCAGTGTTTGCTGTGCAGATTGAGCGGCTAGCGCCTTATAATGTGGGTTAAGCTTGAGCTGCCTGTCTAACTCTGGGTAAGTCGTGCGACACCTGTAAAGCTTCCAGCCACACCGAAACTCATCGCCGAGCCAATAAAAAGCAAGAGCGTTGGGCTGTTTTTCCCTCCACTGATAATGAGTCTGCCTGGTGTGATAAATTGCACAATTAATTAGACTATTGGCATTTTGGCATTGATCTATCCAGTACGCTTTTTCTTCATCCGTAAACTTAGGTTTAATCGGGATAGTTCGATACAGTTTCGATCACCCCCTTTATTACTTTCTATTGTATATCATTGAGCAAAAAATAACACCATAAAACGTCAGGTTAAAACCTGAGCAAAACTTTCATCCCCTGGTTAAAACGCAGGGGTTCTCAGTTTCAGCCATGATAGTCTTGCTCTTTGATTAGGTTTTGGGTACTCTCCACGCGGTCTAGAAACACAATACCATTGAGATGATCATATTCATGCTGAACGATTCTCGCCACAAAATCGGTGAACTGTTGTCGCTGCGGCTTACCCTGTTGATTGGTGTACTCTACCTCAATTGCCTGATACCTCGGCACTAAACCTCGAATACCGGGAATACTTAAGCAACCTTCCCAATCTTTGACCATCTCATCCGAGTGAGCCACAAGCTGCGGATTGATCATCGCTGTCGGTTCCATCGTCGGGGCATTCGGATACCGGGGATTGGGACGAGACGCTACGATAAACAAACGGCAGGATTGAGAAACTTGAGGTGCAGCAATACCCACACCGTTGGCGGCTACAGCCTTTGCCTTGAGAGCCTGAATAAGCCGTTGAATAGGTTCGTCGTGAACATTATCGATGGGTCGGGCTAGCTGGCGCAAGATAGGATTGCCTAACTGAGCGAGTTGTAAGGATTGGGTCATAATGGGGTGAACTTCACAAAAAAGAGGAGGATGTCAACGCTGTCTTCGGCTTCTCTAGCCCGGTGGGATTAAATAATATACCGCACTCAGTTGTAAAACGCTATCTATATAAATAATAGTGCGCCGGGATATCTTGCCCATAGCTCGAATGAGGAGAACAAGAAACAATTACTAAAGGAATGCCCGTGGAAATGTCCCCCGAACAGCTCTGGATACAGGTATTGGAGCGATTACAACTCCAACTCAGCCGACCCACCTTTGAAACCTGGCTCAAGGGAACAACCGCTCAGCAGCTAGACCAGAATTGCTTAGTGGTTTGTACCCCCAATCCCTTTGCCAGAAATTGGTTGCAAAAGTATTACATCAAAACAATCACTGATGTGGTACGGGAGATTCTGGGACAACCTGTGGACATTTACCTCACCGTGAGTCCCAACAGCGACAATGCGACAATCAGTGATACAGGCATTTCCTGGTCTCTTCCGGTTACCACTAACCCCGATGCAGAGCGTCCATCCCATCAACGTCCTAAACCCACAGAGTTAAATCAGAAATACGTGTTTTCTCGCTTCGTGGTTGGTTCAAATAATCGGATGGCTCATGCGGCGGCTTTGGCTGTAGCCGAATCACCAGGACGGGAGTTTAATCCCCTGTTTTTATGTGGGGGCGTCGGTTTGGGGAAAACTCACTTAATGCAAGCGATCGCGCATTTTCGGTGGGAGAATTCTCCGAGTTCTAAGATATTTTATGTGTCTACTGAACACTTTACCAATGACCTGATTGCCGCCATCCGCAAAGATAGTATGCAAAGTTTCCGGGAACACTATCGAGCGGCTGAGGTGCTGTTGGTGGATGATATTCAGTTTATTGAAGGAAAAGAATATACTCAGGAAGAATTTTTCCACACGTTCAATACCTTACATGAAGCGGGTAAACAAATTGTCTTGGCATCCGATCGCCCACCGAATCAGATTAGTCGCTTACAGGAACGGCTGTGTTCTCGCTTTTCAATGGGGTTAATCGCCGATATTCAGCCTCCTGACTTGGAAACCCGGATGGCAATTTTGCAAAAAAAGGCAGAATACGAAAACATCCGTTTGCCGCGATCTGTGGTCGAGTATATTGCGACTCAATATAAATCGAACATTCGCGAACTAGAAGGGGCATTAATTCGAGTCGTCGCCTACATCTCAATTTCGGGAGTATCGATGAGTGTCGAGAACATTGCACCGATTTTGAATCCGCGAACCCCAACCGTACAAGCCGCACCGGAGATCATTGTGACAACCGTCGCTGATGCCTTTAATGTCTCGGTAGAAGACTTGAAAGGGAACTCACGCCGCCGAGAAATCAGTTGGTCTAGGCAAATTGCTATGTATCTGATGCGGCAGCATACTGATTTGAGCTTACCCCGAATTGGTGAAGAATTTGGTGGCAAAGACCATACCACAGTTATGTATAGCTGTGACAAGATTACTCAATTACGAAAACGCGATCCCAGCGTGGCACAGAAACTGAGTCAATTGAGCGATCGCATTAATTTGGCGAGTCAAACTCAAAGCCAAGATTAAAGGAAACGGGGCACGGGGAACAGGGAACAGCGCCAGTCAGGTGTGGGGTGAGTATAAATACACTGTGGAAAAATTCCCGCAATTTTCCACAACCTTTTCCACAAGGACTCCATTCCTAAAACACGAACAATTAAGGAATTGGCAATCCTCTGAATCTAGTTTTTCCACAGTTTCCCCAAGGTCTGAATTCCATGCTAGAGTTGCCTGGTGGATAGATGAGAGAGCCACGACCTTAGCTTCATTTAGGGTCTAACTCAAATCTCCCTGACTCTCCTTGACGAGAATTCTAGCTGTGCCAAACATTGACGATTCCTTCTATGAAACTAACTTGTAAACAAGGTGAACTCAATACCAATCTTTCTCTGGTGAGTCGGGCGGTTCCCTCACGTCCCACCCATCCGGTGCTGGGTAATGTTTTACTTAAAGCCGATGCCAAAAATCAGCAAGTGTGCTTAACCGCTTTTGACTTGAGTCTAGGTCTGCAAACCAGTTTTAACGCCAACGTCGAAGCAGATGGCGCGATCGCGATCCCAGCTAAACTGTTCAACGACATTGTTTCCCGTTTACCAGAGGGAGAGATTACTCTCGAAGATTCCCTCACCGAAGCGGATAATGATGCTGAAACCGAAAGCATATTGATCACCTTAACCTCAACATCTGGACAATACAAAATGCGGGGAATGAACCCGGATGACTTTCCTGAACTTCCCCAAATCGAAGAGGGGATGGTGATTAAACTCCCGGTTGAAGCGTTAATTGAAGGATTGCGCGGATCGTTATTTGCCACCAGCGCAGATGAAACCAAACAGGTGCTGACTGGGGTGCATCTGATGGTTCAAGAAGATAACCTGGAATTTGCGGCGACGGATGGTCACCGACTGGCTGTCGTGGAAACGCCTAACACTAAATCGGCGAGTGAAGAAAACCCAGAGGATGAAGAGAACCCAACCTCTGAAGATACCCTATCGCCCTTTGAACTAACCGTACCCGCTAGAACTTTAAAAGAACTCGAACGGATGCTAGGACTCCCTCAATCCAGCGATACCGTCGCCTTGCGGTTTGAGGTGGGTCAAATTATCTTCCAAGGTGGTAATCATCGCTTGACCAGTCGGACGTTAGAAGGACAATATCCGGCTTATCGCCAACTCATCCCCCGCCAGTTTCAACGCCAGGTGGCTATTGATCGGCGTCAATTACTGAGTGCAGTTGAGCGAATTGCCGTATTGGCTGATCAGAAGAATAATATCGTCAAGTTTGATATTGACGAGTCCGCGCAAAAAATTGCTCTGACTGTGGACACTCAAGATGTTGGTAGTGGTACTGAGTCCCTAGCAGCACAAGTTACGGGTGAAAGTATAGAGATTGCTTTTAATGTAAAGTACTTAATCGATGGCTTAAAGGCACTGTCTACCTCAGATATTCAACTACAAATCAATGCGGCGAATACCCCAGTGATTCTCACGCCTCTGGGTGGCTTAAAAATGACCTACCTAATTATGCCTGTGCAAATTCGGGATTGACCTCGCGCCACTAAACGCTTCGCGCTGGCTTCCGGGGATTCTTCCTTCACAAGGAGCCGGAGCCTTTACTTCGGGTCTGCTGAATAAGTCTGGTGGAGGGAGCAGGGGAAGCAGGGGAAGCAGGGGGAGCAGGGGGAGCAGGGGGAGTTGTGCAGCAAGCCCTACTTCGGAAAGAGGACATGGTTTACAACGTCGGTAGTTGTTGGCTTTACCCTCCAGTAGAGGCGTCGCCTGCTACGTCTCTACTTCTTAAGAAACGTCTCTATTGGCGATACGCTCATGCCGTTTATTTCCTTTCAGCAGTGCATTGGGGCGATTATTTGACCTTCATCCTACCCGATTTCTCATTTTAGTCATGAAACTATACATTATTAATGGATATTTTTATCCAAAAATCAATTTATTGTAGTTGACTAGGATAAGCTTAAATACGATGTTCCCTAGAAACCATCGATTAATTTCTCTACCAAAGTTTCATTACTTTTATTTATCTTTTTGAAACCCTTCCTGATATCTGCTATTATCTATAAGCGGATTTTACCTTTTAAATTGTTCAATAGAATAGGGCAATCAGCAAACGGTAAAAACGGAAACAATTCTTTTCCTGTAGTCCATTATACAGTTTATCCAGTGATCTAGTCAACCTAAAGGAGGCAAAAAAAAAACAGGGATCAAAAGCATACCCAGTCAGGGTTAATTATTTCCAAAATGATTTAGACACACACTCTCTCGCCATCAATAATTTTTCACCAACTTGACCCCTATCCTCTGGGTGCAATAGACGGACTATTATAAGTAAGACTTGCGGCAATGGGGGTTCACCTTCAACATTTACCTGACATTTTAAAAAAGTTTACAAAGTCTTCATCTTCAGTTTACAAAGTCTTCATCATTACTTAACTTAATACTCCTGTCTCATTTTCAAATTGTTGATAACTGTAATGTAAACAGTAAGTTAAGCAAACCAGGGTTCATAAGCGTGCTTACCTTCTCAACAGCGAATGATTGATCTGTGATGCAACCCGTAATCGATAAACACGTTATCATCTCTGACCATGTAGTAACCATGGTATTCACAGACCTCGTTAATTCTACCGCTGTCAAAAAATATTTGAAGGGAAATGACATCACCAGCCGCAATCGCCTCTACTTTGACACGATTCTCAAACCCCATCGCCAGCGTGTTGAAGCGAATTTAGTGGCTTACGGAGGACGTGTAGTTAAAACTGAAGGTGACGCTTACTTTGTGGTTTTCGCCAATGCGTCTCAAGCGGCTCAGTGGGCGGTGGCGCTGCAACTTAGTCACACCCATGAACCCATTGACACTCCCCTGGGTTCCTTACAAGTCAGAATTGGTATGCATACGGGGAGTCCCTTACCCGACGGTGATGATTTTATTGGCGAGGAAGTTGATTACGCGGCTCGGGTTTCCTCACTCGCCCATGGGGGACAAATTCTGCTGTCGGAAGTGACAACAGATTTGATTTACGAGGCGGGAATTACCAACTTAAGCATTGTTTCCCGTGGCAATCACTACTTAAAGGGTATTGGCAAAGCTCCGATTTTTGAACTGCAATACCTCAACAAGCAGCAACGACAGTGCCAAAAACCCAGATCTTGGAAATCTCGGAGTCTTCAACTGTTGGCAAGTCTGACGGGTGCAGGTATGGCAATGAGTGTCGGTTTGGTGGGTGTGCTACAGCCTCTGGAAATGAAGGCGTTTGACCACTTTATGCAAATCCGTCCTCAACAGGAAAGTCCTGACCCACGCCTGCTGATGATTACGATTACAGGTCGTGATGTTCAAGCTCAATCCTCTGCCCAACGGCAAGGGTTATCATTGACCAATGCTAAACTGGCTCAACTCCTGGAAAAGTTAGCCCAATACCAACCGCGAGTTATTGCTTTAGATCTTTATCGCGATTTTCCGGTAGAACCTGAGTATCGTAATTTAGCCAATCGTTTACGGCAAGACAACCGTTTAATAACGGTTTGTAAGGTGGGGGATACAACCGATAATCCGGGAATTGCGCCCCCTCCAGATATTCCTGTAGACTCCTTACCCGAACGAGTCGGGTTTAGTGATGTAACACCAGACCCAGATGGCGTTGTGCGTCGTCATCTTTTGGGTTTAGCGCCTCCTGAGCAATCTGAATGTCAAATCAGTAATTCTCTGAGTTTAGTCATGGCTTTGCGGTACTTAGAAGATGAGGGCATTACAGCTCAATTGACTCAAAACAATGACTTGCAGATTGGTCAGGTTGTTTTCCCGACTCTAAAAAGCAATAGTGGAGGGTATCAGAATACCGATGCTGGGGGTTATCAAATCTTGCTGAATTATCGGGCTATGGGTTCAGTAGAAGCGATCGCGCCTGCTTATACGTTAGAAGAGGTACTTTATGAGAATAAATTAACGCCTGAATTGGTCAAAGACCGCCTGGTTTTCATTGGTACTGTTGATAAAACCTTTCACGATATTCATGCAACTCCTTACAATCAAAGCAACCGACCTGAGGCGGCTGGGGTATTTCTGCAAGCCCAGATGACGAGTCAAATTATCAGTGCGGTTAAGGATGGGCGTCCTCTATTGGTGTGGTGGTCTCAGTGGGCTGAATATGTTTGGATTGGCGCTTGGTCTGTTGTGGCAGGTCTGATCAGTTGGCGTTTCCGTTCCCCTCTGTTGCTGGGTTTGGCAGTCGCCGGAATGCTCAGTGTTCTCTATGGTTGCTCTTATGTGATCTTTATCCAAGGAATTTGGGTGCCGATGATACCATCGGGCTTAGCTATCGTTGTCACCAGTGGCATGGTTCGTGTGTATTTTTCCCATCCCTGTCTAAAATATTGGATACTCTATTGATTCCTTCCCTACAAGGATACTGCTAGCGACTGATGTAGCACATACTGCCGAGGAGGTTGCTAAGTAGTTGTAGTCTACATTACACTACATGTGTTATTTACATCACATAACGACTCAACGCGAAATTGAGAGGTCGCTAGCGCTGACATCCTGATTTTTTGCTCTACCTCACCAAGTTGTCATGAAAATAAACTTAAACAATTGGTCAAGTCGGCTTTTATCCTTACTTTTAGCCACTGACATTCTTTTTATTGCTTTGCATATTATTTATAAGACAACTAAATTGACGAGTAATTCATCTTTTTCCCTTGAAATGGATAGGGGATATCCTGAAGTTTTTCAGTATATAAAAGAATACTGGATCGCGCTTTTGTTTTTATTTTTAGCCCTAAAAAATCATGTATCAGTCTATGCCGCTTGGTCTCTTCTATTTTTATACTTATTATTAGATGATTATTTTCAAGTTCATGAAATTGGAGGAAAAATAATTAGCGATAAGCTAAATTTCCCTGCTATTTTTAACTTACGGTCAGTCGATTTAGGTGAATTATTAGTGTCAACTTCGGCAAGTTTGTTTTTTCTAATTTTAATTGCTATTACCTATCGATTCAGTAACTCTAGGGCTAAACAAGTGTCAAAATACATGATTGCCTTGTTATTCTTATTAGCTTTTTTTGGAATTGTCACAGACATGGCTCATATTATGCTCGAATCTTTGTCTATAAAACTTTTAAATGACTTTATGGGTCTTTTGGAAGATGGTGGCGAACATCTGGTTATGACTCTCATCGCTTGGTTTGTCTTTTTACTGTTCGATTCCTCATCAGATAACCCTATCTCTAAACTCAAGTTTCCCAATGCGGCTACCAAACCAAGGCGGGACATTGATCTGTGAGAAGGTGTTAGGTGTTTAGTTTTAGGTTGGAGAGAAGGAGTAAGCGGGTATATTATATAGTGTATTGGGGGGCTTGGATTGACTGAAGCCGAGACAGAAAAACCTAAAACCTCTGTTCAGCTAGTATGTCCCGCCTTAAATTGATAACCAATTGCCTAAACAGTGTTCCCTGGCAATGATAGCTGCACTCTTGGGAACACCTGCTTTAGTCAGTCGTTTAATTTAACGGGCTAGGAGGGATTCGAACCCCCGACACCGTGGTCCGTAGCCACGTGCTCTAGTCCACTGAGCTACAAGCCCTAGCTGTGATCTCTTCACCGATTACTTAGAATATCACATCTTTATCCAATGACGCAAGAGTATTCCCAAAAATCATCCCTTACTCATCTAAACTCTCAGGGTCAAGCCCAAATGGTCGATGTCTCCAGCAAACCCGCTACCCGTCGCCAAGCCGTCGCAGCGGCTCAAGTACGGATGCAAAGGGCGACATTCCAGGCGATTGAGACAGGTAATGCGCCGAAAGGAGATGTTTTAGCCACCGCCCGACTCGCGGGAATTATGGCAGCCAAGCAGACGGCTAACTTGATTCCTTTGTGTCATCCCTTACCCCTACACCAAGTCGAGGTACACATCCAACCTGATTCTCAACTACCGGGGTATCAGATTCAGGCGTCTGTGACGACAAAAGCCGAAACGGGGGTAGAAATGGAAGCCTTGACAGCTGTGTCTGTTGCTGCGCTTACTTTGTACGATATGGCAAAAGCCTTGGAGAAATCGATTCAAATTGAATCCATCCGCCTGTTGAGTAAGACGGGTGGCAAATCCGGCGAGTATCAATCCCCCAGTTGAGCGATCTTTCCTATCCCTTCTACGCCAATTGGCGTAGGTAATTTCCGTACATATACTGATGTCTACCACCTAAAGGAATATTTATATTAAAGCTTGATTCGCTAATTGTACTTAGTAGATTAGCAAAAATCTGTATTCTACTTTTGATATTTTGCAGTAGGAGATGCGTAATCAATGATTTACTGTGTAGGTATTATTTACGGAACAATAGCAGCTCATTTATTTACCGTTTGGTTTGAGTTGGCTGATGATATGAGGACTTTATCTGAGCCACAAAAAGTCCTCTCCTGGGTGACGTTAATTGTTGCTGCTGTATTTTGGCCCCTGGTAATACCTATTGCTTACACTAAGCTGCTTAAATCTCAAACTTCTAAAAAACTTATTTGAACAAGGTTATATCCTAGAGACTTGGCAGCAATAGGTTGATGAAAAACTTGACTGCCGGATAAGGGTAAATAGTTCTACACTCTTTTTTGAGAAACGCTTTGCGGAAACTTAGAAATAATTAACATCAATAACCAAATGTAGGGGCTTGGTTACCAAGCCCCTACAGATACTTGGTAACCAAGCCCCTACAGATACGGGGGGGAAATAATTTTAACCGGGAATCATCATACTCACCGTTTGACTCCAGGGTCCTGATTCCCCTTTGGTGTTGACCCAGCGTAGCATGAAGTAAGCGGTTTTCCCGACATCTTCACCGCTGAATTCCATTACATACGGTGTCGCTGTATCCAACGCTACAAAGGTTAACTCCTTCGGATCAGTGGGCGGTAAATCACCAATTTTCACCCAAATTTCACTGCCAATTATGCCACTGGGTTTGGCTTTGCGTGTGGGTGTGGTTTCATCAACGAAATGAATTTCGAGTTGATAACGCCCCTTGTTTTCTACTCTAGGAAGGGGGCGCGTTGTGGGTACACCAACGGCGCTGGAACTGCTTTTTGGCACTGTTATGCCTAATCCTTGGCGCATGGCGTCGGTGATTTGGGGATTTACTTGCAATTGATTCACTACCCGTCGCAATTCGTTTTTATAGGTTTGGCGGCTATCGTCTTTTTCTTGACGGGCGCTATCGGCAGCCGATTGGGTGATGATATGGTTGTTGTAGGCGGTTGTCCATTCGGTTTGAGCTGTGGTAATTGGGGTGATATCTTCTGCGGTTAGTCCTAAGTCGGTGAGATAGTTGGTTAAAGCGGTGACAAAGTTGGCTTGCCAATTGTTAAAGTCGGCATCTGAGCGGGGCATGTAACTGGTCATGTTGCGATGTTTCTCCACAACAATTATTTTTCTATGTTAATTGATGGCTCCCCAGAACGGTACTAATGTTTCTGGGTACGGTGTAATGGTTCCTTGGTACGGTGTAATGGTTCCTCGTGCAATATGACAGAAATCATTGAACCGCTAAAATCTCCCAAAACGTAGCCGATTCCGTCTCTACAAGATTCTCCATCTCTCCTATTCAATCGGTTTCAGTTTTAGGGTGGCGTTTATAGAGAAGTTCCGATACAAGGTATCGAGAAAATCAATGATGATTTGGGTTTGGCTCCGCGTTGAGGAAAAGGGAAAAAAAGTAAAATTTTTCCTTGACAAATTAAATAAAGTTATGTAATGTATAACCAGGATACACAAAAATTTTAATACCAACGGGATAAAACGTCAGTGAACAAGACTTTTTGGGAATATAGTTTTTTGGGTCAGAATCTGAATGATTCTACCGTTACTAAAGACGACTTTTACTAATAGCGTGTAGGTTAACTCAAGGCAGAGCGGAAGCAAGGTTAAAGCTGCTATAGGGTCAAGGGTTTCTCCCAACTTCTTTAACGCCAGTTTTAGAGGCTCGATATCAGTTGTGCTAACCGACAATCAGAGGATTGAGAGGCGCTGCGCTGATGTCAGACTAAGGAACGCTATTTCGGCTCAGGCTGACTTAGCTAACATCTCCTTAAACAGCTAAAATGGTGGGATAGATTTATGGTTAGATGGGGCGCACGCCGTTGAGATGGGCGCATGTAATCTTTGTAGGTTGGGTTGAGCAACGAAACCCAACGAGAGCCAGTTAACTTGGCCATTTTGTGCTGTCCCTGACATGCTCCCGTTTAGATCGGGCGCACGGGATTTAGATACGGGCGCACGCCGTGCGCCCCTACAATTCTAATCCACCAATTAAGGTGTGCCACGCCAACGCCATCCACAGTTACGCCTTTAACGACTCCTAGTGCCGTTTTTTGATCTACCTATAATCCGGATGGCTGAACTGTTTTTTGAAACATTTACAGCTCGTTCACCTGCAGATTAAAGGTAAATTCAGCCAAATCCAAATCCTAAAGTGTCTCCACTAGGGAGATTAACTTAAGGATACAGCAACATGGGTTTTAAACCCAAGAGTTTTCTAATCCTTGAAAAACAATAGAATTATGCCAGCCTTAGACTTTAGTGAACAAGAGTTATTCGGGAATGACTTTAGTGGGCAAAACCTAAATGGTTCCACCTTTTTCAAAGCTAAACTCGATGGGGTCCAATTGGTTGAAACCGCCTTAAGAGGGACTACCTTTGAAGAAGCCGTACTGCTAAATGTTGATGCAACCCGAGCCATCTTTGCCGCCAATGCGAGCTTTGGTCCTGCTACTTTCTTTAAGGCAACTTTAGAGAATGTTAATCTCAGGGGCGCCAACCTAAGGGGGGCGAATCTATCGTTAATTAACACCAAATTCATCACCCTAACCAACGCCAACCTGACGAATGCGAATTTACGAGAGGCGAATCTCAGTGGCGAGCAGTCGGATCGCCCCAACCTCCAGGGTGTCAACTTAACTGGCGCGGATTTATACAAAGCTAAGCTAAAAGCGGCTGACTTTACAGGGGCAAATCTTACCAATGCCAGCTTAGAAGAAGCGGATTTGGAAGCCACGCTTTTCATTAATGTCAATGCCACCGGGGCGGATTTCCGCTTAGCTAATCTCACTGATCTTACCCTGGAAAATTCTATCTTTGATTTAGCGAATTTCAGTGGTGTTTCTCTGAGTGATGTCTCAGTCGCCGCCGGAGCAACGGGTAATGTCAGATTCCGTGGCGCAGATTTAAGCGGCTTTCTCGCCGATGATGCGATTTTGACGGGTGCTGATTTTAGTTCCTATGTCGCTACCGATGGTACGGTAACCGTTACAAACCTCACTAGCGCTAAATTTGATGATACAGATATCAGTGGCGCCAACTTCACCCAAGCCAACGCTGAAGGTATCTTTTTTAATGGATTGGCGGTTGGCACGAATTTTACTGATGCCAATTTAAGAAACGCAGATCTATCCAAAGGCGACTTTACTGATGCTATTTTTGTTGGTGCGGATCTCACGGGTGCGATCGCGGTTGATGCGATCGGTTTAACCCTAGGCACTTCGGCTAATGATAATTATATCGGCACATCAGGGAACGATAACATTTTTGGCTTTGATGGCGATGATACCCTCGATGGTGCTGGCGGCAATGATTACCTCGATGGCGGAATTGGCAGTGATTCCCTCACAGGCGGCGCCGGCAGTGATACCCTCTTTGGCGGTAATGGCGCGGATAATCTCAACGGCGGCGGTGGCAGTGATTTTCTCAATGGCGGCGCTGGCGGTGATATCCTCCTGGGTGGTGCTGGCAATGATACCTTAGTCGGCGGTACAGGGAATGACACGATCACCGGCGGTGCAGACAGCGATACGATTTGTTACAGCAGTGGTGATGGTCAAGACCGAATCAACGGGTTCGTCACTGGAGCTGGGGGAGATATCCTGTACTTTACTGATATTACTGCTATTGATGTGCGTTTCGTCAATGGTAATACCCAGTTTCGAGTTGGAGATGGGATAGCCGAAAATAGCGGTTTTGGTACAGGGAGTTTGTTAGTTACGTTGATAAATACTAGCTTCACCCAGGCTGACATTAGCACCAACATTGACCCAACCAATAATACAGTGTTTCAGTTCTCCTAATTGTTCGTAGTCAGGTTCGTAGTGAGGACTAAAGTCCTCTGATCAAGGGCGGGTTTAATGTAGGGGCGGGTTTTATAGCAGTAGACACATCGATTAGGACAAACGAACTGTTGTAGAGACGTTGCATGCAACGTCTCTACCATAAGATGCGTCTTAACCGCTATGGCGATTGCTATACAAATATCTTTTTGGTTACACCCAGATATAACCAAACCCGCCCCGACAACGTTTTTGCCATCAGTTATCTGTAAAACCCGCCCCTACAGCCATCATCCTTAATCACCCAATAAAACCAACACAGGAAATCCAACCCATGATTCCTCCCCGATTAATCCTCCTAATCATGGCTTGTGCCCCCCTCTCCTAAGTTTAGGAGAGGGGGAATGATCAGGGTGGATACAGGCAAAAAATCACCAAACAGTTTGGTGACTTACATAACCAATTCATGGAATAAAAGAGGTAAACTATGGCAATTATCAATGGAACACCAGAGCCTGATATCCTAATTGGGACAGCTAATGCTGACCGGATTCGCGGCTTTGACAAAGAAGACTATCTGGAAGGCTTAGGCGGCAATGACACCCTCGAAGGCGGGGCTGAAAAAGATACCCTATTGGGTGGCGCCGGAGCCGATCGCCTTTTGGGGCAAGATGGTGAGGATGAGCTGCACGGTGACGGCGGTAATGATCGGCTCTTTGGCGGATTTGGCAATGATACCCTGTTTGGTGGCGCCGGAGCCGATCGCCTTTTTGGGGAAGACGGCGAAGATGAACTCTATGGTGAGGGCGGCAATGACACCCTCGACGGTGGAGACGGCAAAGACTACCTGGATGGGGGAGCGGGTAACGACTCCTTGGTGGGTGGCTTTGAAGATACTCTCTATGGCGGTGCTGGGGATGACACCTTAACCTTTGCTGATAACTTAGACGGAAAGAGTGTTCTCTACGGCGATGCTGGGAATGACTCCTTAGTCGGTAGTAACTCTGTGATTGAAGGGGATACCCTTGAGGGTGGAGCCGATAATGACTTTCTGGATGGACTTGATGGTGATGACGTGCTTTGGGGCGATGATACCTTAAGCGCCCCAGGTGCGGATACCCTCGTCGGCGGAGACGGCAATGATACCCTCTATGGCGATGGGGATACCTTGAGTGGCGGTGCTGACTCCCTTGTGGGTGGCGCTGGTGATGATGTTCTCTATGGCTTTGCCGGGAATGATACCCTGGATGGCGGAGATGGTTTGGATACCCTCTATGGTGGGGATGGCGACGATGTTCTCAATGGGGGGCTGGGAGCGAGTACAATCTTTGGTGAAGCGGGTTTGGAGACGATCACCGGTGGTGCTGAAGGGGACTACATTGATGGTGGAGCAGATAGTGACTCCCTCTTCGGTGCTGGTGGTAATGACACGCTCTTGGGTAGCGATGGCAATGATACCCTCAGTGGTGGCGCAGGCGATGACTATCTGGATGGTGGAGCTGGTGTTGATCGCATTCTGGGTGGCGCAGGCAATGACACCCTGTTTGGCGGAGAAGATTTGGAGGATCAAACCGTAGCAGATACCCTGATTGGCGGGGCGGGCGCGGATGTCTTTCAATTGCTGTATCTGGAATTTATACCCGAAATCCCTGATCCGGGTGAGCCTCCCATACCGGAACCGGTTGGGGATGTGATCCAAGGCTTCGAGGATGGGATTGACTTGTTTGAGTTAGAGGTGCCCTTGTTTGAGGATCTACAGATCATCGGTAGTGGTAGTCATACCTTAATTAAAGTAGCGGAAACCGGCGAACTCATCGCCACGGTACTGAATACCAATCCCAGTTTGATTACCGAAGCCGATTTCTTGGTGTAGAAAATGGGCGTGTGTATCCAGGGGAAGCTGGATAACCACGCCTCATCCTTGAGTCGCACCGAACTGTGCTTCAAAGTGATTTCGTCTTACTCCTGCTGTTTCTGGCAAAAGAGACAGTGGGAGCTAACTTATCAGACAGAACTATGCGTATTCTCTTTCTCCATCCTAATTTCCCTGCCCAGTTTCGTCATGTAGCGGCGGCTTTGGCTAAAGATAGCCGTCATCAAGTGGTGTTTGGCACAACTCGTCACCAAGGGGGCTTACCGGGTGTCCAGAAGGCAGTCTATCGCCCATCCCGTGAGGCGCGACAGGAAACCCATCATTATGTCCGCCCTTTGGAAAGTGCGGCGCTGCAAGGGCAGGCGGTTTATCGGTTAGCCGAGCAACTGAAGCGTCGGGGGTTTGTACCAGATGTGGTGTATGGTCATTCGGGTTGGGGTCCAACCCTATTTATTAAGGATAGTTTCCCAACGGCTCAATTACTCGGCTATTTTGAGTGGTTTTACCACGCCCATGGTTCTGATGCTGACTTTGATCCGAGGGAACCCCTGACGGCTGACGATGAAGCCCGGATTCGGTTGAAGAATGCGCCGATTTTGATAGATTTATATAGTTGCGATCGCCTAGAGGAAGCCTTGAACCATCCTGAGCAGATGTCGGCAATCCGAGCAAAAGCCAGGGAAACCATTCAACAGCACTACAACTTATCCCAGTTACGTAAGGATTCAGGTCTGTGTTTGGCTCATCAATTAGCCTGGGTGTACGAGCCTTTCCAAAGTAATGTGGAAAAGGAAATTCAGTCACATCGGCGAGTGCGCCCAGGCTCTTTTCCCAAAATAGGTCTTGCCTGAGACAG
>NZ_JAVJRX010000055.1:0-3697 GCF_040219735.1 Coleofasciculus sp. G1-WW12-02
GGTTCTTCCGGACTTAGTATGCTAAACTATCAGCTTTCAGGACTCATAAAGCTTAACAGACAAGGACTGTAGCGCCTAAGTCCATCAAAACGACTTGAAATATGGGAAGAAATGGCTAAAGCTCTTGCTGTCCAATATTCGGATTAATCAAACTAACAATTTAGCATACTAAGTACGGAAGACCCGTTTAATTTGGGTATTTACCGATAACCTCAAAGGCAAAACCCGCCCTTCCTCATCTATCTGATACTGTCCCTCTCCTGAAATCTTGCCACACAAATAATAAATCCCACGTTACCGTGAGGTGGGCAAACGTCACAAACGATAACATCAGCATTTTCAAGTTGATAACGTTTGCCCACCCTACAGGATAAAAGCTACTAACTTCAGCAATAACCAGCGATAATGAACAGAGCGATCGCGTATTTGGATAAACTAGATCTAGTTGTACATAGACACCAGCATGGGTCGGAGTATCTCTATGTCTTTGCAAGAGATCAAAGAACAGGTTAACCAATTATCTGTAATCGATCGCCTCGCCCTGATCAGTGCGATCATTCAATCCCTGGAAGATAGCAGCCTACAGGAAAACTGGTACTATCTGGTAGCACGTCCCCATCCGTGGCGACGCCAACTTTACATAAAAGGACGCAAACTCCTGGCTTCAACAGTTTGGCAAGATAAGATTGTCAATGAAATGACGCTAGAACAAGCCGCAGAAAATTGGGATTTGCCTCTAGCTGCAATCTATGAAGTGATCCATTACTGCGAAAGTCATCGGGATCTGATCAAGCTAGAAGCCGATGAGGAACGGTATCGTTTAGAAGAAAAAGGAGTTTCACTTGAGCCTACGACTACTCCTTGATGAAGATTCTCAAGCAAAATACTTGGTCAATTTACTTCAAAAAGTCGGTCATAATGTGCTGAGTGTGAATGAAGCAGATTTGATGGGTCAAGCGGATCTAAGGGTACTCAACTATGCTAGACAACAAAGGCGAGTGTTACTAACCCGTAACTGCGATGACTTTCAGGAACTTCATCAAGCTAATCCCGTGCATCCCGGTATCTTGGCAGTATTCCAAAATCCTGATATTGCCAAAAATATGAGTTATCAAGCCATTGTTCAGGCGATCGCGAACCTTGAACAAGCAGGCTATACTTTGGAAAATCAATTCATTGTTCTCAATCAATGGAACTACTGAATGGCTAAACCGAGAAAAATCCTGGCGATCGCAGATGAAAAAATTAACTCCAAGTTTAGAGTTTGTAGTCAGCGATGCCAGCGCTGATGGTACTAAAGTACCAACTACGAACCCAGTTTGATAACCTGCTTCTCACCGAAAACTTGGGTTCGGAACCTCAGTTGATGACGCAAACGAACATAATAGTATAGTTAGCTCTATCACTGTCGCTCATCCCCAGTCACCATCGTGTCCCAGGTTGTTCTCGAAAACGTCTACAAAAGCTTTCCTAGTCGCAAGGAGGGGTCAACTGTCGCGCCTGTGACGACAGAACCCTTGCTCACACCTAGCGATGAAGCGCCACTGGTAGCCGTTGATTCATCCTCTCCCTCATCGGGAACCGCGAATGTTTTACGGCGAATTAATCTGAGAGTCCATGATGGCGAGTTTATGGTATTGGTGGGTCCTTCGGGTTGTGGCAAAAGTACCCTGCTGCGGGTGATTGCGGGATTAGAGGAATTAACCGGCGGGAAAATTTGGGTGGGCGATCGCATGGTGAATGATTTGCCCCCAAAAGCCCGCAATATCGCCATGGTGTTTCAAAATTATGCCCTTTATCCGCACCTGAATGTCTATGATAATATTGCCTTTGGCTTACGGCGGACAACCCTGGGATTAGCCTACGAAAAGCCTACCACCGAGATGCCGCTTTGGGTCGAAAATGCCTTAATCGGGATGACGCGATCGCTCCCTAAAGGATGGCGTTATATCTGCGATCGCGAACGGGCGATTGATGACCAAGTTCACTATGTCGCCAAACTCCTGCAAATTGAACCTCTGCTGAATCGACTCCCCAAACAGCTATCTGGGGGACAAAAGCAACGAGTCGCCTTAGGGCGCGCGATCGCCCGGAATCCCCAAGTCTTTCTCATGGATGAACCCCTCTCCAATCTAGACGCCAAACTCCGAGCCCAAACCCGCAGTCAAATCGTGCGCTTACAACGACAATTAGGCACCACCACCCTCTATGTCACCCACGATCAAACCGAAGCCATGACCATGGGCGATCGCATCGCGGTAATGAATCAGGGGGAAATTCAGCAAATCGCCCCTCCCCTAGAACTCTATAATCACCCCGCTAATCAGTTTGTCGCCGAATTTATCGGTTCACCCCCGATGAACTTTATTCCCGTTCAAATTAAAGCCCCCCTACTGATTCAGCATCGCCAATTTCGGCTCACGCTTCCAGATGTTTGGCAACCCTTTCTGCAAGAGTATGATGGACGTTCTTTAATCCTGGGAATTCGTCCCGAACATTTAACCGTAAGTGTTCCCGCCCCCAAAAACTTATCAGTAAACGTTGAACAAGTCGAAGCCTTGGGAAATGATACCTATTTATTAGCTAAACTCGATCGCAAAACTAGGTTACAAGCCAGAATTCCCGCTGATAATCTCGTCAAAGCTGGCGATCAACTGTGGTTATCGATTAACGCCGATAAAGTTCATTTCTTTGACGATAGAACAGGTAAAGCCATTCGGTCTAATTAGCTGACTTTTCACGGTATGTGGCGCAACGTTAGTAGAGACGTTGCATGCAACGTCTCTAAAACTTTTCGGTTGCACCCATAAGTAACTAAACCCGCCCAGACTCAGGTTTGTTTCTCCTGGATAAAAGTTAACCATTTGATATCTAAAAATTTAGAGCAAAAACCTGCTGTGGGGAGAAGTTAAACAGGGGAAACGTTGGGGAAACAATGGTAGTATTTTCCGTAAATGGCGTCATCAGATATTCTCCCTCAACCAAAGTATTAACAAAAAATGTAGGTTGTTTGGGGGTGCCAATAAACTTTCTTGGTCCTAATGCGGCATAATCAACAATCCAATATTCCTCAATGCCCATTTCCTCATAATCTCGAAGTTTATTATAGTAATCGTCACGCCAATTCGTTGAAACAACCTCGACGATTAATTTAACTGAATCATAATTTTGAATAATCGATTCACTTTCCCACCGGGGTTCTGCACCAATAACGTCTTGATTCAAAACGATGATATCGGGTTCATAACCTGATCTTTCCCGTTTGGGTTTAACAATTGATTCTCTAGGAATCGTCCAAATGCCACCTTTCCCCATTTGCCGGATAATTATGAAGAGTTGTTCGATAAGGGAACCTGTTAGAGTTGAATGTTTTCCCTTGGGTTTTGGCATTTCGATAATTACTCCGTCATACAGTTCGTACCGAACTTCTGAATTTTCGGGATACCAGTTGATAAATTCATCAAAGCTGTAGAGTTGGGGTTGAGTTTGGGCTTGAGTCATAGTTGATATCAGGTGTTTGGTGTTTGGTGTTGGGGAGAGAAAAAAACTGTATCTCATCAATGGATAATTAATAATTGATAATTGACAATTGATTAATTGGGTCTAAGACCTCTTCGTTTACGAAGAAATTAAAAAAGATTTTCCTTAATTTCAATCCTCTTCTTTTAAGGAGAGGTCATTATCCATTGTTCATTAT
>NZ_JAVJRX010000056.1:0-12136 GCF_040219735.1 Coleofasciculus sp. G1-WW12-02
CCGAACTAGAGAAGCGTCCGGAAGTGATTGTCCCCTACCAACTCATGCCCTTATTCATGTACAGACCGTCCATGGAAGGTCTCTACTGACAGGTTATCTCTGCCAATCCGCGTCTTCACGAAGTAAGGCGCGGTTCATGAAGTCAGTCAGTGATATGATTTGTCATATCATGTTTATATCATGTTTATTCCCCCATTACCAAGGATTACCAATTAGGGTAAAGGAACTCCAATAATAAGGATGGCTGTAGTTTTGGTTAATCGACGGAAAATCAGATGGTAAGGGAATACTACTCTTAGTGGTGATTAAGTGATCGTCTTCTCGTTTCACTTCACCTCTAAGCATTGCCACTTGTGCCTTTCGCAAAGCTTCGGCTTTGGTTGAACTTTGTTTGAGTTTCTCGTAAAATGTACTCATCAATCCCAGTGTCCCCTCATCACTAACATACCAGAGACTGCCCAAGGCTGACTTGACCCCAGCTTGTACCGCTAATCCCGTAAATCCTAACTCTGCTTCCTCATCGCCTAAAGCTGTGCGACAGGCACTTAAAACTAAAAGTTCCACGGTTGGTTTATGCCAATCTAACCGCCACATCTGATCCAATCTGAGTTTATTTTCCCCCCACAATTGGATATAGGAATCCATCGGTTTCCCCGGTTTAAATTCGGCATGGGTAGCTAAATGAATAATACCATACGTCGCTTTGCGCCGAGCTTGCTGGAGATTATTCAAGGTAAACTCTTCATTGAGAAAGGATTCACCTTGCCACACCTGATCTGCAATCACTTGTAACTCTATGGGAACACTGGGTAAAGGCGCCTTATCTGGAAACTTTGAAGCCCCCATTGCCAAAACCGAATCATCTTTGACATCTCGATAACGAGTATCGGTGAGACTGAGGCTAGGCATTAAGCCGACACTATAGTTCTCAATGATAAACTGCTTACCATCATACAAAGCGGCAACAGGTATAGAACGTAAGCCTGTGTCCATGATAAATGCCAGATGCTTGATATCTTGCGCGGCTAAATCAGCAGCTATAGGTTGAATCAACCATTGATACATCTGGTAAGCCGGTGGCAGATAGTTCTGGTCATCGATTACATTCGTTACAGTGCGACGAAATTGATCTGCCATGTTGAGAACTTCTGCTCTGGTTACATTAACCGATCGCCGGATAGGTTGTCCATCGGCAGAAATGAGAATTAATTCTAGGCGATCGCTCGGTTGCGGGGTTAGCGATCGCAATAAACTGGTATTATTTGGCGCAACCTCTACACCTTCAGGCACCGCGCTAATCGTTTGTGGGGCAAATACTACATAAATCACCGCCGACTTCACCCCTGTTGCTGCTGCATTTTGGCGTAAGATTTCTCGCGCTTGTTCTAAGGTAATCCCTGCCCGTCTTTCTGTGCCAAAATACTTTTCATAATCTAGACTAAATAAGTTATCAATCTCCATCACCCCAGATTCATCCTTTTCAACTGGGGGTTGATTTTTATGGGAATCAGTGGTGATTAAATCAATGGGGTTAACGGGGATATCTGAGGTTTCGTCAACGCTAATAATCCGAATATTGCCTTCAGTGTGGGTAAAGGGAAAGGATTGGAAAGGAGTGATGGTAAACTCACCACTGGTAATGGCAGCAGCTGTGCCGTTAATTGTTGCATCTCCCACATTAAAGGGAATGATGCCTTCTCCCCCATGACGAATTGTGATATCGCCGCCACCCTTCCCACCGGCTGTAGAAATGCTGGTTTCCCTACCATTGTGGGAAAAACTGCCAATTGCCCGAAAGACGCGATCGCTCTCTATCTCAACCTTGCCCCCTCTGCCATTACTTCCCCCCTGTGCGTTAATCGAACTCACTTCGATATATTCACGGGGATCAAGCATAACATTACCGCCATCGCCGATATTACCACTGGAATTGATTTCCCCAGCATCAATACTTACCTCAGCCTCAACCAAAATATCACCACCCATCTCCGCCGAGGAATTAAGGTTACCGCTATTCACCCGATCCTGATGGCTAGTCAGACGAATATCACCCCCAACCGTTGTAATATTACCCGTAGTAATGGTATTACCCGTTGTCAGTTCAACTGCCCCTCCAGAGGTTTGCACATCCTGTAGATTAATTGTGCCAGTTCCTGTTATATGCTTCAGACTAGCCGCCCTAATCAAATTACTTGCTCTGAGGTTATTGGCATTGAAAATAGTCAGATTGCCCAATGGAGTAGTTTCACCCACACTATCTGTGAACGTGATATTTCCTATTCCTGACGTCAGATTTAGATTCGCCGCACCACTACTCCCTTCAAGGGTATTATTAAACTGGATATCACCGCCATTTGTCGTCAGGAACGTATCGCCGTTTAGAATCGTTGGAGCATTAAATTCAATAGAACCGTTTGCTGTTGTCACCTCACCTGCAAAATTCAGTGGATTAGCGCCATTGAGTTGAAAATTTCCGGTGAGATTAATCCTGACTGACGTTGGACTATCTAAACGATTACTGAGAATAGTAAGATTGCCGATTGGGGTGGTGCTACCTACTGTTTCGGGTAATTGTACCGTACCCCTTTCCGCGATAAGGTTCAGGCTTTCTGTTCCATTTCTACCATTCATTTGATTGAGCAAACGAATATCACCAGAACTCGTACTCAGACGACTATCACCCGTCAGCGTCACTGAACCCTTTTGTCGCCATGTTCCCGTCAAATTAATAGTAGTAGCAAAATTTATATTTCCATTAATGGTGAGGTTATCCAATGGGGTAATTGTGCCGATAGGATTATCAAGCGTAAGACTCGTACCCGGATTAAGTTCGAGGTTATAGTTTCCGTCAAGCGTGTTATTAAAAATAATCGTACCCGCACCGCCTGTCGTGAGAGCAGTATCGCCTGTTAAGTTAATCGGTGCATTGAATTCCAGACTACCATTCTGCGTTGTAATTTGACCCACCAGCTCCAGGGTACGACTGGAAATCGTTAGATCGCCCATTAGGTTAAACTTGGCAGCCTGATGAATAATTCCTCCATCATTTCCCTGATGATCAATTGTCAGATTATTCGCATTAATATTACCTCCTAACCTAATGTCACCACTTTGATTATGGGTTAAGCCTGCCCCCGTATTCAGAGCGATGTTAAGATTTCCTTCACCTGTATCAATTCTTATTGCATTTGCCAATACGATTTCCGCGTCACCCCGATCTCGCTGGGAATCAACCACCCCATTTGCCAGGGTTTCGTTGGCGATTAACGTTAAATTTCCGTTGTCTGTCGTGATATTATCGTTAATAAAAATACTGCGTCCGGCTTTAAAAGTGAGGTCGCCGCCATTGCCGCTAAGATTATCGATATCCAGTGGACTATTCAGAGTAATATCATTATTGGCTTGCAGTACAACGGCTGTCCCCGTATTCAAAGTACGCTCTAAAAAGGTAGGAGAAAACGTTAGCGAAGCATCAGGAAAACGAGCAAATGTTAGATTTTCCGGGACGCCGACTGTTACTCGACCACTACCTTCCTTGGCAAATTGTACCCAAAAGGTCTGATTAACGGGGTCATTAATGACTGTACCTAAACCGGAATCCGACGGGCGACCGATAATGCTATTTTGATCGCTGATACTGTTTTTACCATTCCAGGTTTGTCCATTACTCCCATCCACCCAAGTAACGGCTCCTATATTATTGTCCCAGTTGGGACTACTGACACCATAATTGCTATTATTTAATTCAATAACGCCGCCACTACCCACTTGATCATTCGTCAAGTTTCCCACTAAACTTTTGAGTTCGCTAATTTGACCGATAGTCTCGGTTGTGGCGTCACGCCAAGTCACAGCGCCTCGGTTATTGTTCCACTCCGGGCTACTAATCACATAATTTCCATTCCTCAACGCGGTGACACCGCCACTACCAATGCGGTCAGAGGATGCTGGAGTTCCGACCAAACTATTCGTCTCATCCACGACATCAATAGTACCAATAGTGCCATTGCCCTTAGTGATTGCTCCTTGATTATTATTCCAGTCAGGGCTGTTGACAATATAATCGCCATTAGCAAGCGCAATAACACCCTCAATTCGGGAAGGAAAACCTGGAACACCATTACCAATTTGGTCTCCTGCTGTACTACCGACTAAGCTATTGATTGTACTTATTTGCTCATTGCCAGTTGGCAGATTGCCATCCCGCCAAGTCACTGCTCCTCGATTATTGTTCCAGTTGGGACTGCTAATCACATAATTTCCATTAGTCAATGCAGTGACACCACCACTACCAATTTGGTCTTGTTCTTGGCTACCAATGATACTGTTATTTTCTGTGACTGAACCCGTGGTTAAACCGTTGATAGCATCAACCCAGGTAACAGCGCCCACATCCTGCATTGCTCCGTTGTTCCAGAGGGGACTACTAACAACGTAATTGCCGTTACTCAGCGCTGTAACACCAGCACTACCAACTTGATCCCCTGTCCGAATGCCAACCAAACTGTTGCTGGCATTTACTTCTCCTGTAGTCCCAGTCCTACCATCACCCCAAGTCACGGCTCCTAGACTAAAATTTGTGGCATTGTCTTCCCAGAAGGGGCTACTGACAACATAATTTCCGTTTTCCAGTGCAGTTACACCGTCAAAACCATTTTCAACAAATCCCACCAGATTATTTGGGCTAGCACCAACTAAACTGTTGCTGGCATTTACTTCTCCGGTAATCCCTTTCGTGCCATTACCCCACGTCACCGCTCCTCGGCTTTCCCCCCAAAACGTGGAGTTGACCACATAATTGCCATTGTTTTTGAGCGCCGTTACACCATTAAGACCAACCTGGTCACCAGTCTGAGTACCAACTAAACTGTTAGTTGCGTTAACCTCTCTCGAAATCCCAGTTGTGCCATCAGCCCACGTCACCGCCCCTATATCTGTCGTCCCTGTAACCCGATTATTCCATTGGGAACTAACGACGACGTAATTGCCATTACTCAGAGCCGTAACACCACCACTCCCCACTTGGTCATCGGTTTGACCCGTCAGTATGCTAAGTAATCCTCCAGTTGAACCATCGAACAGGTAAACCGCACCCGCATCATTCCCACCCAAGTTATCTCCTGGCTTGGTAACCGCCACATTTCCTGTACTCAACGGCACAATGGCATCACCAAACCCGGAACCATTACCAGCATTCGGATCAGCAAGATCAAACTGGGGAATAGCGCCTACATTATCATCAATTACGATATTTTTCGGATCGAGTAACAGCGTCCCGGCTAATCCATCAACAGCCCCCACATCAACAGTACCCGTCATTGCCAGCGAGTCTTTCCCCGACACTTCCACAAAACCGCCGTCACCGCTAATCGCACCACCTCGCGCCTGAATCGTTCCAGAAAATTGAGTCTGTTGATCCGACCAAACAATTACCCGTCCTCCACTTCCGGTGGTTAAGGCGTTGGCGTTTAGAATACTGCTATGATTCACCACCGTAGTTTGGGCATTAATAGCGTCTGATGTCTGTCCCTGAAAATCACCACCCACTAAAATCTCACCGCCGCCACTGTTACCACTGACATCAATATCTGCTGCTAATAATTGGACAGTCTCAGCAAACAGATGGACTGTACCTCCCACCTCTCCCGTCGCCTGAATGTCTCCTGAAGTGGTTAAGACAGTATCGGCGTTACCCTTAAATTCAATCACGCCTCCCTGCTGAGAACCATTTGCCCGGGTTGTGGCGCTAGCAGTTTGAATCACCGTACCTGTAGAATTAACCTGAATTTCCCCACCATTTCCCTGGTTTCCCCCAACACTCATTAGTCCTGTGTCCAGGAAATGATGAGTCTGAATCTGAATATTACCTCCATCCGCCCCATCCGCTGTCATAGAACCGAGATTCTTTACCCTAGAACCAACGACATGAATTGTGCCACCCTGATTTGTATCGGTGGTGGATAGTTGCCCTTCATTGACGACTTGACCGCTATTCCCCGTGAGTAAAACGGGTAAATCCAAGGGACTAATCGGTAATTGCTCCCCAGTGCTGGAGCGAGGGGGTGTAATCTCTAAGGTGAGGGGGCTTCCCGGTTGACTGATTCTGATCAAATTCTCACCCGGTACAGCCGCGATCGCAACTTGTCCTCCTGGTGCAGTTAGTTGCCCTGTATTGGTTATAGTACCACCTACTAAGGTTAAAGTCTGACCTTTTCCCACCTCTAAATTGCCATGATTAATAATCGCTGCTGAGTCAGCCAAGTCAAACGCTAAGGTTGTGGGAGTCCGAATTAAATTTTGATACCGATTTTCACCGAACGCATTAAACCAGTTCTCAGTACCAAAGCCAATCCCCGTCGCCGTCGTTGCCGTAAATGCCGCCGGAACATTAAGCTGGGCATCAGCACCAAAAATGATCCCCGCCGGATTCATTAAAAAAAGATTAGAATTTCCCCCTGTCACCTGAATTAAACCATCAATCACGGAGGTATCTCCACCAACCACCCGTCCCAGAATGTTGCGAATTTGGGGATCGGAGATAAAGTTAGCAATTTGATCGGGGGAAAGTCCAAATTGCTCAAAGCTATGGAAGAGATTCTCGCCATCTCCAGAAAGCGTTCCCCCCTGAATATCCAAGCGGTTCCCTTCAGGGTTGACTCTGGTGTTCGTACCATCGGCGGCTGGGGTAATGGATTGAGCCTGAGCCGAGGGCATCGAGTCCAGCCAACCTATCCCCCAGTTTAAGGTGCCTTCGCCGTTAGAAAACCGTCCTGTTTCGGGAAAAATTGGGTAGGGAATTATGCCGGTGAGGAAAACACCGACAAACAAACAGCGAAGGCACAATGGGATAGGTTTCATCGCTTGCCCTCCAATCAGGTAGAACTTGCCAAGTCCAGCATACTTTATATTCTCTGTCCAAAATAACAGCAGGATTTAAACCAACTTTTCCGTTGAACCACAGTCTGTACGCTTGTGCCTAAGTCCTAAACCGTTGAGGACTTACTCCTTGTTGTTTTCCTCCACTGTACACAAATTAGGCATTGCAGAACTCAGTGTTATTCAGGAGTTTTACCACTTCACTTTAGCTTGAGTATTATTTTTTGTAAAAATAAAAATATCCGCGCCACGTTGATAGCGCTTAACCTTAAGCTTTGTAACATAAGTTTCTTGACGGCTTGGTAAAGTTTAGCTAAATTACTATGACATTAAGCTCTAAACAAAACGAATGGAGTCCTGACCCCCAAGAATGATTACATCATTTCCTGCCTTTTTTTTAGGGCTAAAGGGAGCCGAGAGAAGTTTTAGCGAAACGTTACCTTATGGAAAACTTGAGGAGTTGATTATGACAGAACCTTTTATCGGTCAAATTGCCATGGTTGCTTTTGATATAGTTCCCGATGGTTGGTATCTTTGCGACGGTAAATTACGCAACGTAACAAGTGGCGTAAACGATGTTCTAGCGACAATTTTGGCAGGAAAGTACAATCAGCCTGGTGATCCAACACAAGGCGTTTTTCGCGTTCCTGATTTAAGAGGTCGTGTTCCTCTTGGGATTAACCCAATGCCAGGGAATAGCTCTCCTGCTTCTGGTGTAAGTACCTATACCTTGGGTGCAAAAGGAGGTTCAGAAGCGGTTGAGTTAACCGCAGCGAACCTACCAGAAATTCAACTGAAATTAAAAGCGACGAATGCTGACTCTAACGCAACGAGTCCGAGTGAATCTGCTCTTTTGTCGAAACCCAGAAGTAGCATCTATGCAACGGGAAGTACTAATTTTGTGGAAATGGACTGTATTTCTACTATCGGGAGTAGCCAGAACAACGCCCACAATAATCTTCAACCTTACTTAGCGATTAACTTTATCATCGCCTACCAAGGAATCGATCCACGCACCTAGATTACACCTCATGGTATCCTAACCGTAGGGGCGCACGCGACGTGCGCCCATGCTCTTTGAGTGGGTTAACGCTGAGTTATTTTCTTGGTCAAGCTAGAACCACAACCCACCGCCCCCAGAACAAAGATACCTAAAATAGAACTTGGTTCAGGAACTTCTGTTTGAGGTTCTTCAAACGCTTCTCCAACTTCAATGTTGTCAATCGCAAAGCTATTAACCTGAAAACCAGGTTGTTCACTCAACTCCTCAGAAACAGGTGCCTCTAGCCCTTTAAACTCAACCCGACTCAAGTTACCCCACTGTTGATTAAACATTACCGTTTGAAAATCTTTTAGAAGTCCACCTCCATCCGTAATACCATCAAAGGAAATTATTTTTGTAATTGAACCGCCTCCGGCTAAAAAGCCCACAACCTCAACCGTTTGGGCTTGATCCTGGGGTTCTCCCCATTCGGCTAAGTCGAAGCTGACTAATGAAAA
Source organism: Coleofasciculus sp. G1-WW12-02 (assembly GCF_040219735.1). Lineage (NCBI taxonomy): Bacteria > Bacillati > Cyanobacteriota > Cyanophyceae > Coleofasciculales > Coleofasciculaceae > Coleofasciculus > Coleofasciculus sp. G1-WW12-02. The sequence goes on from NZ_JAVJRX010000056.1 coordinate 8,377, forward strand.
TGGAGTTGCATCACCTTTAGACAGGATGACAGGATTGATAAACGACTCCAATGTTTTGTCGTCTACTAAATTCCGGATTATAAAATAGGTACTGTCATTGTGTGCCTCAAATACATTATTCGCTAAAGCATACTGCGTTTGTTCAGGTGGGAGCGTCGGCTTGAATAAAAAATCCTGTGATGTTATTGGTTTTGAGACATCTTCATTATGATTCGGTTCAATCGAATTATCTTCAAAATCAATAACAAGCGCTTGGGCAGCAGTGCTGCTTAATACCGCTATTAATGCAGCCAGAGCTGTCGTTAGTGATAATTTGCCAATGACCTTTGAATGAGCCATGATGAAATGCATATCCCAAAAATTTAAAACTGATTTGTGGAGATGCCTAGCCCTGATGGAAATCAAGAAGAATTGAATGTGCAGCAAGCCCTATCTAATTGGTTTTCTTTTTTGAGAGATTTTCTACCTTTAATCCCTGAGTTTCCTTACGGTTTATAATCGCATCTTTCCAAGTTAAAAAACAAGTTTTATCGCGATTATTTACAGAAAAAATACAATAAATAGGACTTCAATAAAGCTTTGATAAACTTTGCTTCGGATTTAAAATTGGATGAAAAATTAGATAGATTATTCTACCGCAGCCATTAATTGTCTACGTTTCTCATCAATCTAATTTTTCCAAAAACCCTGTTTGAGCAAGACTTCTCGGACTCTGGCTCTGCGCTGAAACCGGAAGTTTTACCACTGTTGTCAGAAAAGCTATCAATATTACGGTCTGCTTTTCTTGAAGGTATATTTATCTCATGGAATTAAACACGGTGTAGACGTTGCTCAAGACAAACAGAATGTTAGCACCTTGGATAAGGGTGTAATTTTACCTTCATCCTTTCGTCACCCCGTTCCGGAATTTTGGGCTAAAATTTTCGTTTTCAGAATAATTATAATTACTTATTTGACAAATTCATTTATATAAAGTAAAATATATTCTTGTTTTTACAACAAACGTTAAAGAGGAATTATCGCTGTTGCCATAGAGGAAAAGAAAATCGGTGAGTCTCAAAACTGGGTCACAGTTTCCACCGATGCATCTTTTAGCTGTTCCAAAGACTGCCAAACCTTTTGCAGCATAGACTCTAACCCCGTCTGAGTCACGGCGGAAATTTGGAAGACGGGTACATGGGTTAAGTGATTGAGTTCAGTCGCCAGAAGTTCTACCGCCTCTGAATCAATAGCATCTATCTTATTGAGGGCCAAAATTTGGGGGCGTTCTGACAATCCCCGTCCATAAGCCTGTAACTCGGCTTGAATGGTTTGATAATCGCCTATCGGATCATCAGCCGTAGCGTCAATCAGGTGCAGTAATAAGCGAGTGCGTTCGATATGGCGGAGAAAGTCATGCCCTAATCCCGTTCCCAGATGCGCCCCTTCTATTAATCCGGGAATATCGGCAAACACTGTTCCATCACCCGTAGGTTTCCGAACCACACCCAAATTCGGCACTAACGTCGTAAACGGATAATCGGCAATTTTCGGGCGTGCAGCAGAAAGGGCGGCAATGAGGGTAGACTTACCTGCATTGGGTAAACCAATAATTCCCACTTCTGCCAGTAATTTCAACTCCAAACGTATGCGGCGATATTCTCCAGGGAGTCCGGGTAAGGCATAATCAGGAGCGCGATTGCGATTGCTCAAAAAATGCTTGTTCCCTAATCCTCCCTTACCCCCCTTGGCAACGCCAAAGGTTTGTCCAGGTTGGACTAAATCCCCTAGAACTTCCTCAGTATCCGCATCATAGATAACTGTACCGCAGGGAACTTGAATCGTGCGATCGCGCCCATTAGCACCCGTCCGATTATTCGGTCCGCCGCGTCCACCATTGTCGGCTTGGAAGCGATGGGCATATTTGAAATCCAGCAAGGTTTGCAGGTGTTCAGCCGCCACCAAAATCACATCTCCCCCTCGTCCGCCATTCCCACCCGCAGGTCCCCCCGCCGGCACATATTTCTCCCGCCGGAAGGCGACAATACCATCGCCGCCCTTTCCAGCTTCTACTTCAATTTCCGCTTGATCAATAAATTGCATTATTTGTCATTAGTCATTGGTCATTCGTCATCTGTCAAAGACGTCTTACGTTTAATCTAGTCGGGGCGGGTTTATTACATCTGGGTGAGGGAAGACATGATAGTAGTGAAAAGAGCCCCTACAGACGAATAATGACACATCTCTACATTAAAAATATTTAGAGACATCTTCGCCCCGTTCATCTGCCAGATAGGATAATGCCCGGAAGCGCAAGCCGACTAACTGATCATAGAGGGGATTGAGCTTACACATTGCTGGAATGTGGGCGACTTTGCGACCAAATAGGTTGACATCCCGTTCAAACGGACATTGAGAGGGAATAATATTACACACGAATCGGGCAACTCGTGGGTCATGAACTTCCATCCCATCCAGCCATTTGCGTAAAGGGTGGAGAATATCCGAATGGGGATGGGGAGATGTTCCCGGTTGCTGGGCATCTTGGTGGGCAACATCCGTGGTATTCATACCCTCACCATCGTAAAGGGTATGCCGTAGGGCATTCAATGCCTCGATTTGCAGTCCTAGCGCTTCGCAGAACTCTTGCAGAACATTGTCTTCCGTAGCTGAGTAGATACCATCTGCCATCGCTACCATGACAGCTGTTCTGATAAAATTCTCGGCGGTATGCAAGTCATGACCTAACACCGCAGCCAGTTCTTCAGCAGAAATGGTTTGTTCAACCGACTGTGGGTCTTTATCCACCTCCAGGAGTTCATGAGTCAGTTTAGAAACGATCTCTTTTTCTTCGGGATCAAAGTGACCATCAGCCCAAGCTACGGTACACAACCCGCGCAGCCAAGCCGAAATTTGGTCTTCGGTGTAGGGAGATTGAGTGACAGCCGTCATAATTATCTAAATAAACTCGACGAACATGATGTAAGAGCGAACCTTGGCAGAGTCCTAACGGGTTGTAAGCTGGGAGACTAAACGACTAAGGTATAGCAACAACGGCATTACCCTACCAGGGTTGGAACTGTTTCCACTCTTAATCTTAACTACTGCGGAAGAGAAGTTCTGGTCACTATCGGCACAATCAGGCTGAGACGATTGGTAATCAGCAAGTTCCCGCTTCAAAGGTCGGGGGGCGCACTCATCAAGCAGGATTCGCATAAGCTGTCAGCATTTCCTTAGCCAATTCAAGGGCTGCGATCGCTTGCTCACGCCGAACACTGGGAAAATGATCTAAGAATTCGTCGAGTCGCTCGCCAGCTTCAAGATAATCGAGCAACGTTTCAAAAGGTACACGAGTTCCAACAAAAACAGGGGTTCCTCCCAGGATGTCAGGGTCGCTATGAATAACACGCGCTGCGGTTTTCATGTCAGTCATTCCGTATAGTAGGAGTTCCTCTGATCTTAGCCTACTGGTGTAACACAGCTAGCTAAAATTGTGGGATAGATTTTACAGGATAGCGATGGTGAAAGCCCCTGTGTTTCAACCAGGGGATGAAACTTTCGCGTTGCGTTCAGCGTAGAGACGCGCCATGGCGCGTCTCTACTTTAGTTGCGAGTTTAATCTATCCTGATAACACTCAATTAATAGTGTAGTATAATGAGTGTTAGATACATGGCAAACGCCCTAGCAAATGTTTACTTTAATTTACGAGTTTAAACTAAAACCAACTAGCGCTCAAATAACCATCTTTGAGGAATGGCTAGAGCAGTGCCGTAGGGTATA
>NZ_JAVJRX010000057.1:0-15887 GCF_040219735.1 Coleofasciculus sp. G1-WW12-02
CATCGTCGAAGGAATTAACAATAGATTAAAGGTAATAAAACGTTGTGGTTTTGGATTTACCAATTTTTATAACTTTGAAAAAAGAGCTTTATTGTTTTGGCATTTAGTTGATAGTTTAGCATAATAAGTACCGAAGAACCGGAAAGATGACCCCGACACTTTACCGATTATCAAACAAAAAGCCCAATCTGATGACGAGGGGAATGTGCGACGTGCAGCGGTGAAAGAATTAGCCAAAGGCTGGAAAGATGACCCCGACACCTTACCGATTATCAAACAAAAAGCCCAATCTGATGACGATTGGGATGTGCGAAGTGCAGCAGTGCAAGAATTAGCCAGAGGCTGTAAAAATGACCCAGACACCTTACCGATTATCAAACAAAAAGCCCAATCTGATGACGATGAGTTTGTGCGAATTACAGCAGTGCAAGAATTAGCCAGAGGCTGGAAAGATGACCCAGACACCTTAGCTATTTTTAAGGAAAAAGCCCAATCTGATGACGATGAGTCTGTGCGACAAGCAGCGGTGGAAGAATTAGCCAAAAGCTGGAAACATGACCCCTACACCTTACCTTGGCTTAAACAAAAAGCCCAATCTGATTACCATCCGGATGTGCGAAGTGCAGCGATGGAAGAATTAGCCAGAGGCTGGAAAGATGACCCCGACACCTTACCTATTCTCAAACAAAAAGCCCAATCTGATGACGATTGGCGTGTGCGACTTGCAGCGGTGGGAGAATTAGCCAAAGGCTGGAAGGATGAGCCATGGCTATTTGAATTGTTACGCGATCGCGCCCTTAATGATTCCTTTGTGCGTGAGAACGACTGGCAAGACAATCCTCGGCAATTAGCAATTGAAATTATTATTAAACAATATCCTGATAATCCCCAGACTCTACCATTGTTGCGTGACAGAGCCGAAAATGATCCTGATGAAAAAGTTAGGGAGTTTGCTCAGAATAAATTGGCACAATTCGAGAATCAAAGGAGCTAGATAGGATATAATATTAGCCGTAAAATCAATTTACATTATCTAATCGACAACCTGTTAAAATTCACATATTGCACCATTTTCAGTCAGCCCCAGCATCCGCCAAGAATTCAAATTATTGGCTCATAGGTTAAGTCCATTAAAATGGACTACAAGTTGTATCCTCCTCCAGTAGGTTGGGTAGAGCGTAAGCGTTACCCAACAGAATAAACCCCTGTAGAGACGTTGTATGCAACGTCTCTCCGCCTACATTGAGTAAAGGGCGATCCGAACGTCTGTAGGGGCGGGTTGTACAGATAACATACCTTCAAAAACTGGTAACGTATGTAAACCCGCCCTGTTTCTGGAGTTATCAATTTGTGCAAGCGGATTGCCCCTACATGAGAACCACAAACGGATTAATGCGATTAGGAGAAAAACACTCATGACGACATCTGTACAAACCAGCAAAGTTTACGACGAAATCATTGACTTTATCGCGGCTGGAACAGAGCCCGGAGTTCAAACTCCGGGCTAATAGCTCAAGTCCACTAAAGTGGACTAATACCAAATCCGGGTTAGCCACCCCCTTTATAAGCTAGTCCGCGCAGGCGGACTTTGTTTGTGTAGCTGCGACTTCTAGTCGCCAAGGCAAAAAAGGGGTTCCAAAGGCGGATTTGGTATAAAATCTATATTTAGTCAGCTTTAACTGACTTTAACTTTTGGTTCCTTGGGTTTAAAAGGAACCTAGAAATCAAGCCTTTTAAGGCACTAAAGTGCCTACTACAAACAATTACTGTACCACTTCCCGCATATACCGATTCCATAATTGTGCGGCTTGGGCGCTACTTCCCCGCGTGGGTGAGTTATCGTCATTGCCTAACCAAATCCCGGTGACTAACTCCCGACTGGGTATAAAACCAATAAACCATAAATCTACATACCGATCCGTGGTTCCGGTTTTCCCCGCTTCTCCTAAACCTATTGCGGCTGAACCGCCTGTGCCATTTTGCACCACCCCCCGCAACATCGTGGTCATCGTCTGGGCAACCGCAGGGGCTACAGCTTTAACCCCCCCTTCCCCATTTTCCTCAAATTCATAGATTACCCGACAGGTTTGCGGATCATTCTCATCAGCACAATCCCCACTATCGAGAATCCGTTTAATCCCATGGGGAGGATTCCACACCCCATCATTCGCGATCGCGCTATACGATCCAGTTATCTCTAACACATTCACTTCACTTTGTCCAATTGCCAACCGGGGAACCGGCTCAAGCTTTGAGCGAATTCCTAATCGTCGCGCCGTATCTATCACATTCCCTAATCCAGCATCCATTGCCACCCGCACCGCAATCACATTCTCTGATTGCGCCAAACCCGTGTACATATTCACCGCACCCCCGGAACGTTCACACCCACGCAAACCATAGGCTGGGGCGCAGGAGTAGGTTTTTCCTGGTGGAATCCCTTGGGCTAAGGCGGCGGTGTACTCAAACAGTTTAAATGTCGAACCCGGTTGTCGTTGGGCTTGAGTTGCCCGATTAAACTGACTTTGTTGGTAATCAACACCCCCCACCATCGCCCGGATTGAGCTATCTGTGGTATTCAGAGTCACCATCGCCCCTTGAGAAAAGCGTAATTGCGAACCCGTGGTACTGACAAAACTACGCAGCGCTGATTCTGCCTTTGCCTGAGTCTGCAAGTCGAGCGTGGTTTCCACAATAAAGTTCCCTTCTTGCGCCAACTCCGTACCCAGTAAATCCCGCAGTTCCTCAAATACGTAATTATAGAAATAGGGAGCTTTGGTGCTATTGAGGAATTCACGGGCTTGAGGGCTTACCTCAATTCGCGATCGCCTTGCCCGTTGTGCTTCCTCATCACTAATCATTCCCATTCCCCGCATCCGGGTAATTACCCGATTTCGCAAGCCCAACGCGGTATCATAATCCTGAACCGGATTATAACTATTCGGTGCTGGCAAAATTGCCACCAGAGTGGCGGCTTCGGAAAGGGTTAAATCTTTTGCCGATTTATCGAAATAAAATTGGGCAGCATCTTCAAACCCATAAGCTTCTACCCCTAGATAGATGCGGTTTAAATACGTCCTTAAAATCTCATCCTTACTGTAAAATGTCTCCAGCTTCAGTGCCACAATGGCTTCCCGGAGTTTGCGGGCAGCACTATTATCTCGCCCAACATATTCAGTAAACAAACTGCGAGCAACCTGTTGACTAATCGTACTCGCCCCTTCTTTGATCCCACCCCCGCGAATATTTCGGACTAATGCCCGCAAAATTCCATAAGGATCGACACCAAAATGCCAATAATAACGGCTATCTTCTGAAGCAACTAAAGCTTTTGGTAGATAGGGGGAAAAATCCGATAACCGTTTTAGTTCTCGGTGAACCTCAGTACGCGGTTGACGCAAGGGAACCTGATCACGAGAATAGACGACAACGGGTCCTTGAACCCCGCTGGGTAGGGGTCGCACGGGGACTTTTAACCATTCAATCCCAATAATTAAGGCAATTAACGCGGTTAATCCACCCACCCCATAGAGGCTGTAACGAATACCGAGAATATACCAAGGCGGCGGATCAACATATTGTAGTTTAACCGAGGCGGCTAATTCCGGTGGACCAATGGTAAGAATATCCCCATGGCGCAAGGCTAAGCACGGTAGGCGGCGTCTACCGCGATAAATACCATTCGTGGAATTTTCATCTTTCAGAATAAACGTTCTACCCGATCGCCCATAGCGTTCCAGGGACAAATGAACCTGACTCACCACTGGGTTTCGCACCACAATATCGCAGGATTTAGAACTGCGTCCCAGCAAATAGCGATCGCCTAATAGGGGGTATACTTCCGCCTTATCCGCACCCGCATCTTGAACCCACAGTTCTGGAACTTTGGCATTCGGCTTTAGCGCCAGTGCTTCAAAGTTAACTTTGGCTTGAATCGTCTGAACAGCCTGAGTCAACTGACCTAGAATGGTTTTCGGCGGTTGGGGAGGTTTGGGAGAATTCATTTCCTCGTGGATGGTATTAAATCGGGTGTCTTGTTCCTGGTTTAGCGTTCATGGTTCATTGTTCATGGTTCATCGCCTTGTTCGGGAGAATGACGTTGCCTGAGAACTTCTACATTACAATTTAGCGTGTTTGAGAGAGGACGGAGTGGGAGAGCTGGGGAAGCAATGTAGAGACGTAGCATGCTACGTCTGGAAGCAGGGGGAGCAGGGGGAGCTGGGGAAACGGGGTTGTAGAGACTCCTCTGATGAAACGTCTTTTGTAGGGGCGGGTTTTACCCCTAACGTTTCGTTTGCACCCTGATATAACTAAACCCGCCCCGACCTAACCGTTCAATTATCACAAATGACGAATGACGAATGACGAATGACAAATCCTAAGTTGGTTTCTGAATAACCGTTTCCAGAATTCGTCGCTTGGCTTTGGGGTCAATGCCAATTAACCGCACGTATTCATTATTATGCTCGGCAAGGCGTTCGGCTAAAGTCAGGATCACCTCTGATGCTTCATCTCCTTGAAATGTGCCATCACTTTTCCAGGCATTGGTGCGAAAACGCCGCTCGTTGGCATACTCTAAGCTGAGACGGTATCCTTGGGCTAAGAGTTCACGAATCTGCTGCTGGATACCTAAATCTAAGGGTGTGGTGGGTTCTGAGGGTTGAGGTGTCTTGGGGTTGACTCTAGTCTTGGCAATTGCTTCATCTCTTGAACTGTCCCGACGTTCAAGGGTGCGGAGTTCTTGTGCTAAACCGTTTCCCTGTCTGTGTGTCTGGGTGTTATTTTGACCTGTTAATTGCCGTGCTGGAGGTATCTCAATGGCAGGGCTTTCGCGCAGTGCTTTATTATATTCTCGAACTAATCCCATCTCCTCGACTTGTTTTTGTTCGCCGATCATCACCTGACCGAATTCGATTAAGTGAGAGATATTAAAATTCGGCTTTTCAAATTCCGGCGGCGCTTCTGTACTGCGAACCACGCGAAAGGAAATCTTGTCCAGTCCGACATCATGGATGAAGTGGAGAATCTGTTGATCATAAATCCGCGATCGCAAGGCGCTAAAAAAGTCAATGGCTTGATTAGGGAACTGCTCCACCAGTTGTTCTATCTCTCGTCGGGATAGTTCATCTGCGGCAAAAATCCCGCCAATAATGCCAATGCGTTCCTCTCGATTCGGTTCCCAGTAATATTTTTCCATACGACCTTCTCGAATTAAAGGCGCATAGAGGGTGGAGAAGTCGTTCCCAGTTACGATAATCGGGACGCGATGCAGGGGATTGGCGTCATAACTCCCAGGGAGTTGCACGTCGGTGGGATGGTCTGCAATATTCATTAATGTGGCGCTGACGAGTTGAGTATTGACCGTGTATTGGGTGGTGCGGTCAAAGCGTCCTACCCCTGCATCCAAGTCATTAATCATTAAAGCGCACATTTTCCCCTGCACCTTGATCATTTCGGCGGCTTCTCGATAACGCAGGCGAATCAGACGCGCCGGATCACCTGCATCCGGACTTTCCAGTTCACCGCCAGAGATATGGATGACACCAATCCCCATTTTTTCAAACACTAACTCGCATTGGAAGGATTTGCCTTCTCCCTTGCGTCCGTGAATCCCCAGAATTAGAGGAACTCTTACACCCTCTAATTCTAGATAGTTTTTGGTGATGTGAACCGCCAGTTTATCCCGGAAGCTGGGCGCGATGTAGTAGGTCATAAATCGAGAGGTCTTTGTGCGATCGGTAATTCTTTATCTTACCGTAGAAACGTTACCTGCAACCTCAGCAAACCCGGTTTTTGCGGTTGGCATAAAAAATTAATCTTAACTTAAGTAACTTTGAATTGTACCCTCTAAAATAGCCTCAACATCCGTCACAGGACCTGTCAGATAATCTGATGAAATCTGAACCTGGGCATAGCGTTCATCCAGATCAAAGGCTTCTTGCAGAAAACCACCAAAACCCCGCGCCCGTTTGTCGATTTCTAGGAAAACATTTAATAAGGTGTCTGATTGCAGGGAAAACACAATCTCCAGTTCATCTAAATATCCCTGATATCGACCCATCGGTCGAAATTCAAATTCTTGGACAAAGGGAACATTGCCGCCTAAGTAAGGATTATATTCACAATCTACTTTATGTAGTTGAAACCCCAGATTTTTGCTGGCTTCTAGCACCAATTCCATTAAGGGATGGGGACGCACCTCGATATAATCGGTGTCTTTCGGATCAATTGCCAGGGAAATATCCAACCCAGTCCGGACATAAACGGGTTGATGTCCCAGCGTCAGTGGCGTTTCATAAGGAAGTGGGAAGGAAAAGGGGATAACCTTGGTTTCTTTGGGTTGCAACTTGAAGCGTTCACTCAGGTGATACTTTACCAATTTACAGGTTTCTGTCGCTGTCGTCTCCTCATATTCCCGTTTGTATTCAGTCTCAACGTAGAGGTAAATATCATCAATGTCTTGGGAGCTATCTCCACCGGTAATATGAACATCTCCATTGAGCATTTCGCCTGGAATCAAGGATTCTGTCGATAGGCGAGTATCAACGGTGGCGGCGCCAATTCCTACTCTGGATAGAAATTTTTTAAACATGGCTCTGACCGGGTTTTTGTCGGGATAATACTCTAGTATAAGCCAGGGATAACTTGAAAGGCATCTATCTCAAGGTTTGCTTAATCATATTGCCAAGATTTTAATTTTATTCTGTTAGTTGAATGAACCGTTAATCACTTAGAGAAATAACAGTAAAAGGATTCTAGAATGCCGGAGTGGGTAGGATTTACAGACGGGGAACAGAGCCTAAAAGGGCATTCCCAGGCAAAGCCTGGGAACGAGGGGGAGGGCGCACGAGGCGTACTACCCTACCGCGTTTGAGCGAAGATTTCGTCTAATATCTCTTGCGCCCCTTGCTGACGTAAATGTTGAGCGAGTTTAATCCCTAATGCTTCCGCCTGAGTCCCATCCCCGGTCATGGTATCTTTGATCAGGGTTTTCCCATCTAAACTGGCAACCATACCTGTGAGGATTAGGGTATTCCCCGTGATCTGTGTATCTACGCCAATGGGTGCTTGACAACCGCCTTCGAGTTCCCGTAAAAATGCCCGTTCTGCATAACAGCGTTGCGTGGTTGGGGAATGTTCAATGACTTTGAGTAAATTCAAGATTTCTTGATCCTCCCCTCGACATTCTATGCCCAAGGCTCCTTGTCCAACGGCATGTAGAGAAATATCGGAGGGTATAACTTGGTGGATGCGATCGCTCATATCCAATCGTTTTAACCCGGCGGCGGCTAAAATCAAAGCGTCAAACTCCCCAGCATCGAGTTTGGCGAGTCGGGTGTTGAGATTTCCGCGAATATCTTTAAACGCGAAATGGGGGAAATGGTGGCGCAATTGTGCCAAACGCCGCAGGGATGATGTGCCAATCACCGCACCTTCGGGAAGGGTATCCAGTTGCTTGTCTTGGTGTTTGGCGTGAACCACTAAAGCGTCGGCTGGGTTTTCTCGTTGTGTCACACACCCCAAGACTAATCCTTCTGGTAACGTGGTGGGCAAATCCTTGAGGGAATGCACGGCTAAATCAATCTCCTGATTCAGCATCCCTACTTCTAATTCTTTGGTAAAGAGTCCCTTATCGCCAATCTTGGATAGTGCCACATCCAAGATTTTATCCCCGTGGGTACTCATGGTCTGGACTTCAAAGTGCCGATCGGGGTAGTGTTTTTGTAGTTGTTCCTGTACCCAATAGGTTTGCACCAGAGCCAATTGGCTTTTGCGGGAACCGATCCGAATCGTGCGAGCAGGACTGGTAACAGTGGAGGACATAGAGCGATCGCGTCAAACAAGTATAAAGAGTCACCTACTCTAGCCTACCGCAGTTTGGTCACTTGTCATTTATCATTTGTCCTTTGTCACTTTTCCCTGTTCCCTGTTTCCTAGTCATCAGCCTTGCATAAGCCTAACCCACTTAGAAATATAAGGTAGTAGACTCCACTCGCCACAGATTTACTACCCATACAGCCGCTTTCTTTGGTGAGTGAAATTGGGCTTAAGACAAGCTGCTGTTCTGTCAAAGATAATGAACACTTCTATCAAACCCCCTCACCTATTTCTGGCTGCTTATGGGATGGCGATATCTCTCACGATTTGGGCAATCCAGTCAGATTCCTACAGGGCTTTTATCGCCTTGGTTTGCTGCATCGCCTTCATTATTGGTGCCAATTTAGCCCATCGTTTGGTAATGGGGGGCATCACCTTAGATACCATCGACAACGCCCTGAAACATCATCAGCGACTGGTTCATATCAGTCTATTTGGGGTAGGTGCGATCGCGACGAGTTTTGCTTCACCGATTCTGCTACAAGGTGTTAAGGTTACAGATTTAGCCATTTTTGCCACGAATTTACTATTACCTCACTGGATTCCGACAATTATTTTGCTTTATATCGCAGAATACTTGCACCTTTTCATCCTCGGATTAGGATGTTTGGCTCTGGGATTGGTTGTGTTTTTTGTGGGATTTGGTCGGGGAACGTCTCAACCTTTACCTCTATTAATAGCTACCGTTATTGGCATGATACTGCCATTAGCTATATTTAGCTATTACCTACTCCCTGTCACAGGGATGCTAGGCGAACCCTTTGTGGTTGATGGCGTGGTGCGACAAACCACCTCTCACACCTGCGCCCCTGCTAGCATTGCGACTCTGGCTCGTTGGGTAGGCTTAGATCCCAGTTTATCAGAGCGGGATGTGGTTCAACTCACCCACACTAGCCGATTGGGAACATCGGCTTTAGCAGAAATTCGGGCAATGCGCCAGTTAGGACTCGCGCCAAACTATCGGCGTCAGCTAACTATAGCGGATCTGATAACCATCAATCAACCTGCTGTTCTCAGTGTTAATGAAGATGTGGATGGCGTCATCTTTTTACATGCCGTTGCCTTATTATCTATTAATCCCGACGCACAAACGATAACAATTGGCAACCCTCTCTATGGACGTCAGGTAAAAACCTTTGACCATATTAACGGCTATTGGACAGGTGATGCTGTGTTTGTCACCAATCCCAAAGCCCAACTATTGCATAACCCCGACTCAGTAGGAGATATACCGCAGTAGACTCCACTCGCCACGGATTTACTACCCATACAGCAGCTTTCTTTGGTGAGTGAAATTGGGCTTAAGACAAGCTGCTGTTGTCGAAACAACAATGAACAATCTACTTAAACTTCAACTTAAACCGCGTATTACCTTATCTCAACTCCTCCTCGCTGCTTATGGGGTAGGAATGTGCCTAACCCTTTGGGCAATGCGATCGCACTATCCTATTCTATTTCTTACTCTGTTTTGCCTGATTCCTCTAAGTAGTGGTGCGATTGTGGGAAATCGGTTAGCCGCATCCCATAACCCTAAAAATTGCCGCCGCCAGATTAATCGGATGTTTCTCGCGATCGCGACAATGGCGGCGTTCATTCTTCTATTCGGACAATTTAATATTTATCGCCTTTTCCCCTTAATTGTTCGCTTATATCTAGGTGCTTATCATCAGCCCATCATCTTGGCGTTGGGATGCTTAACTTTGGGGTTAGTCCTATCAATTGAGTTGTCCGGAAAACGTTCTCGCCAACAGTTACATCTGTTAGTAGGAATAGTCCTAGGAATGATGATCCCGTTGGGGATAATTCTATATTACACCTTCCCCATGACTGGGATCGCCAGTGAACCCTTAGTTCTTGAAGGAGTAGTTCTGCAAACAACCTCTCATACCTGCGTTCCAGCCAGTATCGCCACACTAGCCCGATTTGTAGGATTAGACCCCAATTTATCGGAACGGGATGTAGTTAAACTCACCCATACAACGCAAAAAGGGACTCACTCATTAGGTACAATTCAGGCAATGGAGCAGCTCGGTTTAGCGCCAAGCTATCAATGGGGTCTCACTATTGATGATTTAATTGCCACGGGTAAACCAGCGGTACTAACTGTCAAAGAACCTGTCGATGGAGTGATATTTAACCATGCTGTCGCCCTATTATCAATTGATGGCAAAGCGCGAACTGTAACCATTGGTAACCCACTTTATGGGCGTCAAATCCTGACCTTTGACCAGATGAAAGGCTATTGGATAGGTCAAGCTATATTTGTTACCTATCCACCCAAAGTGTAGGTTGTGGGGTGTAGAGTATAAGAGCTTACCTGTGGATAAGAAGTGTAGTGAGGTTCGGTGAGTAGGTTGGGTTTCGGCGCGTCAACCCAACCGAGTACAGTTAGCTTATGTTAGCTTTAAGTTCCGGAACGTTCAATCAATAACATGAAACGCATCTTATCTCAATGTATCAAAGAACTCGCCCAATTTCAACGCGATCGCCTGACCTTGGCGCTGGCATTTATTCTGCCCCTAATGACGTTACTTATTTTCGGCTTTGCCATTCGTCTAGAAGCCAAAGATATTCCTCTATTTGTGCAAGATTTTGATTTAACTCCCCTGAGCCGTTCCTATGTCGAACGGTTGTTTGCCACGAATCAATTTAAGCCAGCATTTCCAGAAAACACCAATCCGCAAACGATTGACCCTCAATCCGTAATTGACCAAGGAATTGCCAAAGTTGCGGTAGTAATTCCCCCTGATTTTACCCGCCAGATTAAAGCAAATAAACGTACAAATGTACAAGTTCTCGTCGATGGCACAGATACCAATAATGCCCGTGTGATTAAAAATAGTATTCAGGCAACGACTAAATTCTTTTTACAGGATTCTGGCTTACAAGTCCTACCTGAAAAAATCAACGCTAGGGTGCGGATATGGTTCAATCCGGGACGGCAAGAATCGCTTTATATTGTACCCGGTCTTTATGCCTTGATTTTATGGATTTATCCCTCTTTGCTGGTGGCAGTTGCCATGGTAAGGGAAAAAGAAAAGGGAACAATATTACAAGTTTATGCGTCTAGTCTCACCGCTTTAGAATTACTCTTAGGCAAAGGCTTAGCCTATCTCATAATTGGCATTAGCGAAGCATTCTTTATTATGGGGTTAGGCTCATTAATTTGGGGCTTAGGGTTTGCTGGCGATCCCACACCCTTATTAGTGAGTACGCTGATCTTTTTAGCCGATAGTGTCAGCTTTGGGCTTTTGGTCGGCGTGCGGGCAGCGAGTCAAAATGCCGCTGTTCAAGCTGTGGCGTTAATTGGCTTTTTAACGGCATTACTGCTATCGGGATTTATCTATCCTCTGAGTAATATTCCCTTTCCCTTGTCTTTGGTTTCTAATGTTGTCCCAGCGCGTTATTATATCGAAGTTACCCGCGATGCTTACGTTCGAGGGACAGGTTGGTCGGGTGTCTGGTTATGGGTACTGATCCTGATCGTTTTAGGGCTATTGCTGTTTAATGCGGCAAGGATAGGCTTAAAGCGTATGCAGTTATCCGATTAATATTAGGGGAAACAAGGGATAATTTCAAAAATCATCAATCACCTATGAAAATTATTCGCCAATTCTTTAATAGTTGCTTTTGGTCTTTAATCTTGAAAGAGATTAACCAAATCTTGAGAAACAAAGAATTAGTAGTTCTTTTAACCATTCCACCCACAATTCAACTGCTCATCTATGGGTTTGCCCTAAATCCTGATGTGCAATATCTCAAGTTGGGAATTGTCGATTATGCCAATAGCTATGAGAGTCGAGAACTGGTATCAGCTTTAACGGAAAATCGGATATTTGAGGCTCAAGCCTATCCTGCTACTGAGCAAGAGTTAGCCGAACAAGTACGGCAAGGGGAATTGACGGCTGGATTAATTATTCCACCGGATTTTAATCGGAATTTAGCCCAAAATAAAACGGCAAATGTGCAAATAATCATTGATGGGGTGGATGCGAATACGGCGGGGATTGCGCGGGGTTATATTAATCAGATTATTCGCCAATATAGTCAGCGATTTGTCATGAATCCAGCGCCTCCCTTAATTAGCACAGAAACTCGTTTTTTGTATAATCCAGGGTTAAAAAGTAGTTGGTTTTTTGTCCCTGGAGTTATGGGGGTTGTGATCACGTTAATTAGTTCCTTGGTTTCTTCGGTAACGGTGGTTCGAGAAAAGGATACAGGAACTCTGGAACAATTGCTGATGACACCAGCACAAGCCTGGGAAATTTTGCTGGCGAAAATTGTCCCCCTGTTTGTGCTAATCATGGGTGATGTGTTGTTGGCATTAATACTAGCACGGGTGATTTTTGATGTCCCCTTTCGGGGGAATTTGTTGCTATTTTTGGGGTTATCAGCGATTTACGTCTTGGTGGGGATTGGGATTGGGATTATGTTGGCGACGCTGTGTGCAACCCAGCAACAGGTGGTGCTAACCTCATTCTTTATTAACTTACCCTTGATTCAGCTATCTGGCGCGATCGCACCGATTGAGAGTATGCCTACTGTATTCCAATACCTGTCTCTGTTGAACCCCCTGCGTCACTATGTCGCGATTGTACGGGGGATATTACTCAAAGGCGTAGGTATGGAGGTGCTGTTTCCCCACGCGATCGCACTGCTAGTATTTGCGACTGTGTTATTATCAGTCAGCATTAACCAATTTCGCCATCAACTCAGTTGAATCAAAGCTACACAAGACCAATCTCTTTTTCTGTTTTTTCGATATATTCAGCAATCCTATGTTTATTAATGGTTTGAGGACTGTACCGTCGAAAAAATAGTAAGTAAAAACCTAACCAGACAAGTTTTTCAACAATAAAAAAACGATGGCAAAAATACGGCTGTTTATTGCATCAAGTCTTGACGGTTATATTGCCAGGACATCAGGAGAAGTAGATTGGCTATTTACCGACGCTGACTATGGTTATACAGAGTTCTTTGACCAAATTGATACAGTACTTATGGGGAGAAAGACATATAAGCAAATTCTCAGTTTTGGAGAATACCCCTATTCCGGAAAAGAGGGTTTTGTCTTCTCCAATACTCTATCGGGTCAAGAAGAAAATTCAGTTAAATTTGTCGGCGGTGATTTGACGGAATTTGTGAGCAGGCTGCTTAATCGGAGTGAATGTGATATCTGGTTAGTTGGTGGTTCTCAAATCATTCACTATTTTCTTAAACAAGGTTGGATTGATGAACTGATTCTCTCCATCCATCCCCTAATTTTAGGACAGGGTATTCCTCTGATTGTCAATAATCCTCAATTGGAAACCCCACTGGAATTAAAAGAAGTGAGAAGTTATGACTCGGGATTACTACAAGTGTATTATGATTTGAGAAGGAAATCCCAGTTTTAGAGTTGTCATTTATCATTTCTGCCAATCACCAATATCCAATCCCTAATCCGGTTTGGGTAATAGTACAGTAAACACACTCCCTTGATTAAGTTGCGATCGCACAGTAACTTGACCCCCCATTCCTTCTACCAGGGTTTTCACTATCGATAAGCCTAAACCTGTCCCTCCTGGGGAACGAGCGCGATTCTCGTCCCCGCGATAGAATCTCTCAAAGATGCGGGATTGCTGCGCTAAGGGGATACCTTGTCCGCGATCGCACACCTGAATCCTTACCTGTTCCCCCTGTTGGTCTAATTTTACCCTTACAGGTTGGTCTGGGTCTGAATATTTTACCGCATTGTCAATTAAATTCAGCAACACTTGCTTGAGGCGATCGCGATCGGCTAAAACTTCAATAACTCCACTCGTGGTATCACTATCAATCACTCGATGACTATATTGTACTGCCATCTCTACGACTTCGGCGACCAAATCATTAAGCACAAACGGTTCTAAATAAAAATGCATTCTGCCATGATCAACTCGTGCTAAGTCCAATAAATCTTGTAATAGTTGAACCGTCCGATCCGCTTCTGAGGCGGCAATTTCCAAGGCTTCTTGCTGAGGAGGCGTTAAGTTTTTTCCGCGCCGTAATATACTTTGCAGATATCCCGAAACAATCGTTAATGGAGTTCGTAATTCATGGGAAACATTACTCACAAATTGCCGCTGTTGTTCCCACGCCTCAAATAGGCGACTTAACATATTATCAAAGGTTTGCGCTAATTCTCTCACCTCACTCGGCGCTTGATCCAGATGAAGTCGTGCTTGTCCTAAATCTTTAGCCGAAATGGTTTGAGTGAGTTGACTCATTTGACATAAAGGTTGCAGCGATCGCTTAATATAAAATGAAATTGCCACAATCATGGCGGTAATTGATAGCAGGCTGGCAATACCCAAGGTGCGAATCAAACTCAAAAACATTTTTTGTTCGCTGGTAATATCTTTTGCCACATAAACCTTACCCAGCATTTCACCCTGCACTTGCAAGGGAGTCCCACAAGCGATCCAATACCGTCCGTTCACCCGATATAGTTTAGGGATTAGTGGTATCTGTGAGGACAACAAACGATTAGTTGGATTAAGCTGCAACGCTGACGATTGAGCCGGAATTGATCCATCAGAACGACGCACCCATAACAGCGTATCCCCCGTAGTCAGGTTCTCAATCGCCTTTTGCATCCCTGTTTCTAGGGGCATCATCTCACTGTAAAGTTTTACATCATGGGGGAAGCGATCGCTAAGATACTGAATATTATATTTTTGGGCTTTAATCAGGATTTGCTGCATCGACCAACTTGTCCAGATAGCAACACCACTTAATCCTGTAATCGATACGGCTGCAATGCCTACAGTTAATCGCACCTGTAGTGAAAAAGGGTCAAATTTGGGTAAGGCTTTACATAAGAATTTGAGCAGACGGCTGGGGGATTTCATCGGAGTGTTGATCGATCTATCAGCGTTAAATACATCCCATTTTAGAGTTGAGGTTTGGCTATTTCTATTCAAAAGGGATGCATTGGGGAAACTGGACTTACTTTCACTTAATCCGATGATCATTAAATAAAGATGATTTTTTCCTGATGGATAGATGAGTTTTATTCGTTATGTTGGGGAATAGGGAACGGCAAACGGGGAACAGTTCGTTTGTCTATAACTGCTATACCGTAGGGTGGGCAATGCCCACCAGCCTTTATTTAGGGCTTGCTGCACAACTCCCAAACCCTTAGCTATCAATGCTTTGAGTAGTATTGATATTTGCTCCTGTTCAAGGAAAAAGGGTTAAACCCTTTTATCCCCCAGCTCCCCCAACTCCCCTGCTCCCCCAGCTTCCCCAACTCCCCAACTCCCCAACTCCCCCAGCTTCCCCGGCTTCCTACCCCCACCACCAAACTTATTCAGCAACCCCTATTTAGCTGGGTTTCCGGTTGGTGCAGCAAATCCTACCTAGAGATTCAGGATAAGTCTTGGCTTCAGGGCAAGTTTTGTGTATGATTATCAATAGCAGAACCTCGACAACTGCATAGCGCGATCGCGTAAATTGCCAAATCTACACACCTCGTCCAATGGCTGAAACCCTCATTTTTCCGTTTAGGTGTGTCGATAGCCGTCCAGGTAAGGATTATGGGCGATGAAATCCTGAGATTTTTGTCAATAAGCGCTGGTTAATTGACAACAAAAAAAGGTGTGTAGATTTGGCGGCTGAAACCCAGTCCCTGTAAGGCGTCCTGAGCGAACTCTTGACAAACACACTTCCCCGCAAGGGGATGGAAACGCTCTATGAATAAAACGCTCGCTGCTTTTGCCCGGAATCCTTGACAAACACACTTCCCCGCAAGGGGATGGAAACAAATCGAGACCACTTATTGTGATCTGTCCCGATTCTTGACAAACACACTTCCCCGCAAGGGGATGGAAACCTTCAAACCAGAGAATTAAGGCTTGTTCTTTTGATGCTTGACAAACACACTTCCCCGCAAGGGGATGGAAACCTTAGTTGAACAACCCACTAAGGTCGTTTGTATCGCTTGACAAACACACTTCCCCGCAAGGGGATGGAAACATTGCAGACCC
>NZ_JAVJRX010000058.1:0-43998 GCF_040219735.1 Coleofasciculus sp. G1-WW12-02
GCCGCGCTCTGTGTCCGCCTATCTCGGAGTGAATCCGAGAAAGCACGTATGGAGCGCTCTATATCAATTTAATAATTTTATGGGTCGATGCCCTGTAGTCAATCGTAGACACGATTACTATAGTGTCTCTAACTGGGAGCCATTGGTTAAGGCTGATATCGAGCAACAATGCCGGGTATCAGCCAAGCGTAAGCGTTAACGGTTATCGACCAAAAGTTACACCGTGGACTTATACCAAGGCAGAATTACTTATGGGTAGGTTTGTCTAGGTTTTTAGAAGCGGTAATAAAGGCTATATAATTGGCTGATAAGAATTAACAAAACTTAAGGCGGAATCGGAGAAATAAATGGCACTGATCACCACCGGAAAGACGTTCATTAGGGATTTAGAGCAGTCCGGCGCATTGGCATTATACGCTCCCTTAGAGGGAGGATTTGAAGGGCGTTATCGGCGACGACTGCGGGCGGCGGGTTATACGACGATTTCTTTCTCCGTGAAAGGATTAGGCGATCCAGCCGCTTATTTGACGGATGTTCACGGTGTCCGTCCACCGCATCTGGGCAAGAAAACAATTGGTCAAAGCGCTGCTGTGGGTCCGGTTTACTTTGTCCCGCCTATCCTGACGTATCAATTGGAAAATCTACCGGCTAAGTCGAAAGGGATGGTACTGTGGCTAATCGAGGGCGCTAGTCTATCCCGCCAAGAAATTGAATATTTCATCACTTTACCTAAACAGGAGAAGCGTGTGAAAGTGGCGCTTGAAATGGGAGGCGAGCGCTATTTCCGTTGGCAGCCGCTTCAGGAGACTGTATCCCAGTGGGCATCCTAACGCGGTAGAGACGTTGCAGGCAACGTCTGTACAACTTAAAAGGGCGGGCGCTCCTCTAGGAAAACGGTTTGTGCCAAAATGTTATCGGGAAAACCCGCCCCTACAGTCCGGCTCCCGAACTGTCGCCACCTTACAGTTTGCGATCGCCGATTTGTGGGTTTGATAATCTTGAGAAGGACTGTAGTAGATTTGGGAACGTTTTTATGCTAGAGAAACGAGATTATACCTTAATCATTGATAAAAGCGGCAGTATGTCCATTCGGGATCAGTATTCTGGGAAAAGCCGCTGGGATGTTATGCAAGAGTCTACCCTGGCTTTAGCGAATAAATGCGAAGAATTTGATCCCGATGGTATCACCATTTACCTCTTTTCTGGTCGTTTCAAACGCTATGACGGTGTGACGGCTAATAAAGTTATCCAGGTATTCCAGGAAAATGAGCCATCAGGGCGCACTGACTTGGCATCTGTCTTGCAGGATGCCCTTAACAACTATTTTCAGCGTAAGACTAGCGGTCAGACGAAGTTGAATGGTGAAACCATACTGGTGGTTACCGATGGGGAACCCGATGACCGCAAAGCTGTGATGAAGGTGATTATCGAAGCGTCACGCAAAATGGATAAGGATGAAGAGTTAGCCATTTCCTTTATCCAAATTGGCAGTGATTCTCAAGCAACGAAGTTCCTCAAAATTCTTGATGATGAACTCGAAAGTGCTGGCGCAAAATTTGACATTGTGGATACAGTAACCATTGAGGATATGGAGGATATGACCTTAACAGACGTGTTGCTCAATGCTGTAATCGATTAGGCAACCAAGTTTAGTGGGTTTTCTGACACAGGGGGTGCATTTACCTCATCTGTGAGTATTATGCCGTCTCCTGGTGGAGTATCCGATCCTTAAGTCAGGCGATCAATCGAGAGCAGGTGTCAAGGGATTCCGTGTCAGAGTGGGCAAAAGCAAAGCGGATTAGAATAGAAGATATACAGGACATGACCTTTTGGGATGTGTCCTTCACTATAATTGTTGATAACAACATCTCTCGTCACTGAGAGTCTAGTCTTATGGCAGAATCCCTTGATGACTTATTAGCCCAAATCAAAACAGAATATCAAGAAAAAGATCAGGGAAAACCCCCTGAAAAAAAACCTCTGTTGGATGAGGACGACTTGAAGTCGCCCACAACGAATTCGTCCACGTATCAACCCATTTCCTCTTCCCCATCCTCGCGATCGCCTGTAGAAGATAGTATACTCTCAGAATTGAAGGCTGAGTTTGAGGAGAAAGAGCACGAAGCCCAACGGAAACGACAGCAGCAACTGCAAGAGGAACAAATCAAGGCAAAACAGCGACAACAGCGCAAACGGGAAGCCCTGAAGCAACAAGCCCAAGAATGGTTAAATAATTTAAAGCCCCATTCTGAGGAAGGGCTTTGGTTTGAAGAGTTTTCTTATAGCTATCCCTCCAAACTCGAAGCCGCGATGGATTATCTGCAAGCGCTGCGGGAAACTCCTTGAGCGGGAGATGAGGGAGCTTGTAGAGGCGTTCCGCTGAAACGTTGATATTAATCACCAATCGTGATATTTCTGGTATCTAGGAATTTTAATTGTTGATAGAGTAGGGTTATTTGGGGAACCGCAACCCCAACCGTTTGCGCCGCCCGGATTGGGTTGCCAAACATGGCTTCGACTTCCAACGGACGATGACAATCATAGTCGATCTTCATGCTGGTACGATAGGGTTTCATCTTCATCGTATAATCCAGCATCTTTTGAACAAAACTCTCTTTTATCTCTAAACCATACCCCGCCGCCCCGGCTACAACTTCTCGCATCAGTTGTTCCGTCATCTGATACCCATGACTATCCTTCATAATTGCATCAGTTGTGGCATCTAATACGACAGATAGACCATTATAGGGAATATTCCACACCAATTTCTTCCACCGGGAAAGGAATAAATTCTCAGAAAGCTGAATCGGAATATTGGCTTGCTCAAAGTCAGCCGCAATCTGACGCATTGTTGGGCTAATTCCTTGGGGTTGGTGGTTTTTGCTGTATGCGCCGAGCTGGATTTGACCATAATCAAGGTGATGAATTTGACCCAAACCAATTTTATTTGAACAGACAAAGCAGAGTCCCCCTAAAACTTCCACGGTTTCCCCAACTATGGCAGCAATTTCAGGTTCAATCCCTAAGCCATTTTGCAAGGTGAGAACTACGGTTCCAGGTTTGATAAGAGGCGGAAGCAGGTGAGGAAGGAGATGATTTTGGGTGGTTTTTAGGGCGATTAATACGACATCACTTGGGGGCATATCTTTGACATGGTTGTAGGCATTCACCTGGGGTAAGGTAAAGTCTCCGAAGGTTGACGAAATTGCCAAACCATGCTCTTTTACATAGTCATAATCGCGCCGGAGGAGAAAATGGACATCGAGTCCAGCTTTTTGCAAGCAAGCGCCGTAAAAACCTCCGATCGCGCCTGTGCCAATCACGGCGTAATCTCTTCCCATCGGCTGAATCCCTTGATTCTACTCCTGATTTATATCAAAAAATTGGGTTGGCTAGAAGGGGAAATCGGACTCAATAGTAACGGTTAATCCCTGCTCCTTAAGCAAATCCAGAATCTGTTGGGCATTTTCGCGGCTAATAAATAATCCCACTTGCATCATCAACGTCCCATTGTAAGAAGTACGGAATGATCCAGGAATCAGCGATCGCACCAAGGTTTGTTGATCGTCAGTTTTGGCGGCGACTAATACCCGATAGCGCCCTCCCTGTAGGGTTTTTGGGGGCTGTTCCTGGGGAATAGCGGGTGGATTGTTGCTATTGAGTACGGGAACAGAATCCCGGCGGGGGAACTCTGGAGAATTAACCGTGACATCTCCTATTTCAGCTTCAGGTTCAGAGGCGGCTGGTGTGGACGTATCGGGTATCTCTGTCTCGGTTGGCGAGGGGACAGAAATATCGATGATCTGGGGAACAGTTGCGGCTGGTGTCGCTGGATTCGTTGGGTTCTCTTGAGACTGGAGACTAGAGGGAACCGGAAAAGACGCGGCGGAAATGGAATAGGTTGAGGGGGATAGGGCTGTTTGAGCCATGGCTGCGGGTTGAGTCTCGGTTAATTCTTTGGGATTCGCTACCGATAGGGTTGTTCCGTTTGAGGGGAATGTGGTGGGGAGTATTTCTAACTGGGAGATACTCCTATCGGGTTCAACGATGGGGGAAACCTGTTCAGGAGTTGGGGAAGGATTCGCCGTGGTTTCAACGGGTTGAGGTTCCGATTCAGTTTCGGGAATACTCGGAGTTGGGGAAGGATTCGCCCTGGTTTCAACGGGTTGAGATCCCGATTCCGTTTCGGGAATACTGGGAGTTGTGGGGGATTCAGCTGGGGTTGAGGGAAGGGTGCGACTCAATTCCAAGCTAGGGTTATCCCGGTCAATAAACACATTTTCCCGCACATCTGCCTGTAATGTCCCCGCCACGAGAATACCCTCGCCACCATTGTTATAAAAGTAATTGCTGCGAATGGTTGGCGCACTATTTCCCTTCACCACAATTGCGGCGCTGGTATTTTCTGTAAAGGTATTATCCACCACCACCGGTGAACTCGATTCAATCCATAACCCATACCCTTGAGGATTGGGATTAGTAATCGTCACCCCGGTTACCGTAGCGGGGTTAGCTGCCAGAATAGTAATATTCTGCTGGGATAGGGTGGGACTCTCAAATAGACCTCCCCCTTGGATAATAATATTCTCCCCTCTAGTTCGGGGATTCCCTTGCAACGTGACGCCGGGGGGCAAAATTAAGGGAAAGGTTTCGCCGGTTTGAGAACTATAGATACCGGGCGCTAATCTTATCACCGTATCCGGTTGAGCCACTTGTAAAGCTTTGGCAATGGTTTTGAACGGGGAATCCATATTACCATTACCATTAATATCATCCCCAGTCATGGGGTTGACCAACAACACTGGGGTGTCTTGCTGATTCTGGGCAACAAGTCCCTGGGGAATCAAGGTTAACTGTGCCATAGCTTGGGGCAAACCCAGAGGAGTCAGGGTGATGCAGCCGAGAGAAACCACAGCAAGCGCACCGAACCCACACCGGACTAAGTGTGGGTGGCGAAACTGTTGAATTGGGTAGGGCTTAATCATTTCCGGCGCTGTGAATCTCAACCTCATGTTTTGAGTTTACTGTACTTAGTTGCATTAGAATAACGAATCAACAACAGTTCTACAATATGGAAAATTTCCAACACTTATGAACCACATCATACTCGGTCAAGAATTAAAAGCCGTCACCCTGTTAGGATAAGAAATAACGTGGAGCAGTTGGCGATGAGCGGGTACAACGGTTGGATGGGTCAAGAACCAGCAGTTTGCCGGATTTTAGATGCGAATTTAGACCGAGCCAGAGAAGGCTTACGGATTATAGAAGAGTGGTGTCGCTTTGGTCTAAATAGCGTGCAGATGGCAAGTGAATGCAAGCAGATGCGCCAAGAACTTGCCCGTTGGCATAGTCGAGAGATTCGCGCCGAACGGGATACCCCTGGTGATCTAGGGACGGAACTGTCTCATCCCCAGGAAGAACAACGTGCCAATATCCAACAAGTTTTGCAAGCTAACCTGTGTCGGGTTCAGGAAGCCTTACGGGTACTAGAGGAATATGGTAAACTGTATAGCCCCAGTATGGGAGTCGCTTGCAAACAAATGCGCTATCGGGTCTATACCCTAGAGAGTCAGTTGCTCATCTACCACCGCTATCAACTGCTGAAGCGATCGCAGCTTTATTTAGTCACCTCACCCTCAGACCAACTCTTACCCACGGTAGAAGCCGCGCTACAAGGGGGAGTGACGTTAGTTCAGTATCGGGAAAAGGGGGCTGAAGATTTGGTCAGACTCGCTCAAGCCCAGAAACTGCGCCAGATGTGCCACCATTACGGGGCATTATTTATTATGAACGATCGCGTGGATTTGGCTCTGGCGATTGATGCCGATGGCGTTCATTTAGGACAGCAGGATATGCCCATTGCTGTAGCGAGAAAACTCCTCGGACCTCATCGGATTATTGGTCGATCTACCACAAATTCTGACGAAATGCAACGGGCAATTGCAGAAGGCGCCGATTACATTGGCGTAGGACCTGTTTATGAAACCCCCACCAAAGTCGGCAAAGCGGCGGCGGGTTTAGACTATGTGCAGTACGCGGCACAAAAGGCATCAATTCCCTGGTTTGCGATCGGTGGCATTGATCCGAATAATATTCATGAGGTCTTAGGGGCGGGAGCAAAAAGAGTCGCGATCGTGCGTGCGATCATGCAAGCGGAACAACCAACATTGGTTACCCAGTATTTCCTCTCTCAACTCACCAAAGAACAAAACCTGCGTCGTATTGAAGCCAGTACTCCTCAATTATGACCAACACTCGCGATCAAATTACTCTACAAGTGAATGGTGAATCCCGTACCTGTGCGGCTGACACCAAATTGCCTCAGCTGTTGGAACAGCTTGACCTAAATCCGCGCTTAGTGGCGGTTGAGTACAATGGTGAGATTCTCCACCGCCAGTTTTGGTCAACGACTCAGATTAAGGAAGGGGATCACTTAGAAGTGGTGACGATTGTCGGTGGTGGGTAGGGGAGCTGGGGGAGCTGGGGGAGCTGGGGGGTGTTCCAGACGTAGCATGCTACGTCTGGGTGTTCCCTGACAAATGACGAATCGGTAATCTCGACTCTTAGGATGTTTGAGCTGATGAAAGAGAGCGATACAGTGGAAGTGTAGTCATTCATACCCACCCAGCTTGAGGTGATTCGTCTTCCTTAGTTTAGATTCAGGAGTGGAAAGAGACTGCAGATGGCTAATGTAAGCAGTTGGAAACTCACCTCAGTTGGGATAGTCTTAATTAACCTATGCGTAACCATCCTTTTTCAAAGCTCAAACCCCTTTTAAAGTCTCTGCTCGTTTTTGGTCTCATTTTTACCTTAGTCCTGGGGAATGCCAGTGACGCCTTAGCTGCTCGCAGTGGTGGTAGAATTGGTGGCGGTTCCTTCCGCGCTCCGAGTCGCACCTATTCTCCCCCTGGTGGAGGGTATCGCGCTCCCGGTGGCGGTTATGGATATGGTGGGCGAGGAATTGGTTTTCCCTTCCTCTTACCCTTCTTCGGCTTCGGTGGTATGGGTAGTCTGTTTGGGATTCTGATCTTCTTTGCGATCGCGAATTTCTTGGTACAGTCTTTCCGTCGTCTGGGTGAAGGAGGCGGAAATGATATCCCTAACACGATCAATCCCAAGGTTTCCGTGGGACGCTTGCAAGTGGGTTTACTTGCCAGTGCGCGTAATCTTCAGCAGGAACTTGACGAGTTAGCTCAACAAGCTGATACCGATTCACCTCAAGGACGAGCGCAAGTGCTGCAAGAGTCTACTTTAGCCTTACTACGCCATCCTGAATACTGGGTCTATGGTGCAGCGCAATCCCAACAGATTGCTTTAGACGCCGCCGAAGCCCGGTTTAATCAGCTCTCTTTAGCAGAACGCAGTAAATTTGCCGAAGAAACCTTATCTAATTATGAGGGTCAACTTCGCCAAGGGACTGCCAAAGCGGCTGAAGGGAATGGAGCCTTGGTTGAATCTCAAGCTCCCGGTGAATACATTATCGTCACCCTTTTAGCCGGCGTACAAGGGAAGCTGGAATTACCCACCATCAATAGTTCTGATGACTTGCGTCAAGCCTTGCGTCAGATAGGTGGTGTGTCAAGCGAGCGCTTATTGGCAATTGAAGTCCTCTGGACACCCCAAGCCGAAGGCGATACGTTAACCTCAGATGATGTATTAGCGGAATATCCTGATCTGAAACTGGTTTAACTCACATCTTGCACCGAGAGTCAGTAAGCCCGAAACCCGATGAGGAGTTCAAACTACCGGTTTTGGGCTAAGAGTTCAAGTTCATTCAAATGGACTCAAACTCTTATCTAGTTGTCTAAAGACAACTTTCGCTTTTAGCCTTGGGTTTCAACCCAAGGCGGTTTAACAAAGTCAACTAACTGGTTAATTAAACGGTCTTGTTCTATTGACAAAATTGACTTTCCTTGCATGACTTCTTGAAAAAGTACCAAAGAAGACATAGAACTCAAAAAAATATAAGCAGTCAACTCCGGATCACGAATTTGCCAGTCCGGATGGGACTCAAAATACTGCTTCAGACTATGACTTTCTTCCCCAATCACCCGGCGGATAAACAATTGTGCCAAGTGAGGAAAATGACCCGATTCAGCAATCAATAAACGTAGAAACGCCCCGTACTCTGGATGATTCATTTTCAATAGAAATGCCTCTGCCAGTCTGCGTAACCCTGTTGCTGGCTCATCGGACAGTTCAGACTGGAACTCTGGCTGAAACTGCTCATCAATGAACTGTTCCACCAATTCGATAAACAATCCTTCTTTGGAGTGAAAATGATTGTAAATGGTATGCTTAGATACGTCTGCCTCGGTGGCTATCTGATCCATACTTGTTTCCCTGTAGCCATGCTGGATAAAAAGTTGCATAGCGGCTTGGGCAATTTGCTCACGTTTAGATGGTTTCATGAATAATTATGGAATGGTTCATTTGATACTCAGTGGCGTTTTGCAGCCCAAACGTCCCCTCCTAAAGGTAGAAGGAGAGATCAGGTTTGTCATTCAGGACTGAGTAATAGTTCAACTAATCATCGAGGATGTAACGTTTCCTCATCCCCGATTTCCAATCCTCTTTGAAAGCAGTAACAAATGGACAGGGTAAAGGAGCAAGATGGAAAGGAAGCCTGTTTTCCCTTCACCCTTTGCTAAAAAAAAAATTAACGGTTACCGCTAAAATTGCAACCTGGTATGAGAGACTGGACTCATGACACCCTTTACTAATATAGTATGCGAAATTTCGATGTTGTCGTAGTTGGCGCAGGTCCAGCCGGGGGACAATGTGCTAGGTGGTTAGCTAAATCCGGTTATCATGTTTTGTTGGTCGAGCAGCATGAAACCTTTGAAAAAAATGATTTCTCGAGTGCGGCTACGCCATTAGAAACCTTAGAAAAATTTGACTTGCCTGAGGATGTTGTCGGTAGTTTTTGGCAGAATCTGGTGATTGTTACCACTAATTTAACCCGAAATTGGGATTCTCCGCAAACCTTAGGGGCTGTCTTAAATTTCGCCAAGTTGAGAAAATTCCTGGCTGATGAGGTTAAATCTTGTGGCGGTGACGTTTGGCTGGGATATCGATATATAAAATATGCCCAAAAACAGGGCGAGACGTTGGTTGAACTGAAGCCGCGAGGGGGTGAACCCATTACTGTCACCACTCAGGTGCTGGTGGATGCGACAGGACCGGCTAGAGCACTCATGTATACGAAAGAAAGCGAGAAACCTGCGTTCCTCAAGCCGTCTGGAATTGAATATTTAATTGAAGTCTCAGACAATGATTATGAGAAGTATGCTAATTCCCTCTGGTTTTTCTTAGGGCATAAATGGATGCCAAAAGGCTATTCTTGGATATTTCCAATGGAGAAGCCTCGGTTAAAGGTGGGGGCTGCATCCTATCGATTAGACCACAAACTTATTAAGCAAACGGAATCAATTCGATATTATATTGATTTACTGATTCACGAGTATATACAAGCCAAAGACTATAAAATTATCGATATTCATGGGTCAACCCTACATTATTCTAGTGGACTTCAGGATATTTACTATCGCGATAATATTATTGCCATTGGAGATGCGGTATCAATGGTAAACCTTTTGGGTGGTGAAGGGATTCGCCATGCCATGCATTGTGCCGAAATAGCTGGCAAGCATATTCAGAAGTACTTAAAGGGTGAAT
Source organism: Coleofasciculus sp. G1-WW12-02 (assembly GCF_040219735.1). Classification (NCBI taxonomy): domain Bacteria; kingdom Bacillati; phylum Cyanobacteriota; class Cyanophyceae; order Coleofasciculales; family Coleofasciculaceae; genus Coleofasciculus; species Coleofasciculus sp. G1-WW12-02. The sequence continues at coordinate 9,679 of NZ_JAVJRX010000058.1, forward strand.
CAGCCAGTTTTCAGGATTATCAAAAAGAAATATATCAGAAATTTTCCCGGAGCTGGAATCTGTCAGAAAAAATTGGCATGAAGCGCTATTTAATTGAAAGCGACCAAAAAATTGATGAAGGTGTATCTTATCTGGCGCCTCTAGAGACTCAAGAGATGATGGATATCCTGTTTTACTATAAATTTGAGAAACTCTCCAAGAGCTTGATCGTTTACCTGATGCGAAAAATTAGATCATGGTGGAAAGTTAAAGGGCAAGGACAAATGACAAATGACAAATGACAAATGACCAAAGCAGGTTAAACTATACTCAGTTTCCCCTGCCGCGTAATGAGATTGTAGAAAGAAACTAAGAGCTTACTGCTCGTGCCAAAGGCTCATATCACCTGGGAGCGATCGCGTTCGTAGTGAGCGCTCGCTTCGCTTCTGCGTACCTCAGATAGGGCTTCTTTGTGGTAAAATAACAATATCTTCTATGACGGGCGACTAAAAAGGGAGAAAACGATGAGATTTATCAACCCTAAAGTCGATTATGCCTTTAAAAAAATATTTGGTTCTGAGCAGAGCAAAGAGATATTAATCAGCTTTCTCAATGCGATAATTTATGGGGGCGAAAAAGTCATTCAATCCTTAACCATTGTCAACCCCTACAATCCCGGTCAAGTCCTCAGCTTAAAAGATACCTATTTAGATGTAAAAGCGGTTTTAGCCGATGGCTCGATTGTCATCATTGAAATGCAAATCGCATCAATGACTGCATTTAACAAACGAGTCGCTTACAACCTAGCCAAAGCTTATAGCAACCAGTTGGTCAAAGGAGAAAACTACCCACTGCTGAATCCAACGATCGCGGTGACAATTACTGACTTTATCCTGTTTAAAGAGACAGAAGATGTAATCAACAAATTTGTGTTTAAAGAAGAAATTAAAAACTTTGAATGTATGAGCGGTGAATGGCGACTAATATTTGTCGAATTACCGAAATCAAAAAAGACTTTATCCCAGTTGACAAGTTTGACAGATAAGTGGATTTATTTTTTGAAAGAAGCTGCAATGTTGGAAGATATCCCCGATACGTTAGGAGAAGTTTCAGAGATCGAACTCGCCTTAAATATAGCCAATCAAGCGAACATGACAGTAGAAGAATTTGAAGTGATAGATAGGCGAGGAATGATGATCCAAGATGAAAAAGGGCGGCTAAATTATGCCAAAGAAGAAGGAAAAGAAGAAGGGCGACTAACTGAAGCGATCGCTCTAGTGATGCGTTTACTGAAAAAGCGTTTTGGCGAAATTCCGGCAGCACTAAGCACCCAAGTTGAAGACTTGTCTTTGTCAGAGTTGGAAACTTTAACAGAAAATATTTTTGATTTCAACAGTCTGGAAGACTTGTCAAGTTGGCTGGCTTCTCAATGAAAGCGAGTAGGACAAAGGACAAATGACAAATGACAAAAGACCAAAGCAGGTTAAACTATACTCAGTTTCCCTGGTTCGTTAACTCCCTTAGTAACTATGCCCAACAATCCGGTGTATCCCATCGTTTGGCGCGACGATCGCGTGCTACTGATTGACCAAACCCGTTTACCCCAAAACTATGCCGTCGTTGAAATTAAGTGCTGTGAGGATATGGCACGGGCAATTAGAACCATGATTGTCCGAGGGGCGCCGGCGATTGGTGTGGCGGCGGCTTACGGGATGTACTTGGGGGCGCGAGACATTAAAACAGACGATCGCGAGACGTTTTTAACTGAACTCGAAGAGGTTTCCAAACTCCTGCGTCAAACTCGCCCGACGGCGGTGAATCTATTTTGGGCGATCGCGCGGATGTTGAAAACTGCCCATGAAACCATTGGTTCAGTGGATCAGTTAAAAACCGCCCTGCTGGAAACCGCCCAAGGGATTCAGGTTGAAGATTTACAGATCTGTAACGCGATCGGGGATAATGGGTTGGCGGCGATGCCCGCGACTCCAGAAAAATTATGTATTCTTACCTATTGTAATGCTGGTTCCCTAGCCACAGCCGGCTATGGTACCGCCTTGGGAGTGGTGCGTTCAACGTGGCGCCAGCAGCGGTTAGCCAGAATCTATGCTTGTGAAACTCGTCCTCGGTTGCAAGGGGCAAAACTGACGGCTTGGGAATGTGTGCAAGAGGGAATCCCGGTAACGTTGATTACCGATAATATGGCAGCCCATTGTATGAATCGGGGATTGATTGATGCAGTGGTGGTGGGTGCAGACAGAATTGCCGCAAATGGGGATACGGCGAATAAAATTGGCACCTATAGTGTGGCATTACTCGCCAAAGCGCATAATATTCCTTTCTTTGTCGCCGCCCCTCTATCTACGGTTGATTTTGAGTTGCCCACAGGGGATTTAATTCCGATTGAAGAACGCCATCCCTCGGAAATTTATCAAGTTGGTGAGACGGTGATTTGTCCCACGGGTGTGGAGTTTTATAATCCGGCGTTTGATGTCACGCCAGCAGAGTTGATTTCAGCCATTATTACCGAAAAAGGAGCGATGCGTCCAGAGGAGTTGCAGCAGTTTCGCGTGAAGCAGTTGGCTTGATAGTTGGCTTGACAGGTGCTGGCTGAAAATGGTGCAAGATTATCGGTACACTTGAGAACTTGCCACACTGGCAATCAACTCCAAGTAACCTGAAGGTGGGCAAGAGCAACAAACGATAACACGACTCGTTTCAAGCATTATAACTCTTGCCCCCCTACCTGAAATTACCTTGTTTGCGAGAAAAAGCCATGAATGTCTCCCTTTTAGACAAGCAACCCAAACCACCACTAGCCGAAAAACTGGTTACTTTGCACGATATTACCTGGGAACAGTTCAAAGCTATCGAAACCCAATTGCAGAATAATCAAGGTGTCAGGCTGACTTACTTATCCGGGGTAATGGAAATCATGTCTCCGATTGGGGCATTTCATGAGAATATAAAAAGCACTTTTAGCTTGCTGCTAGAAGCTTACATGAGAGAAAAGGGCATCCGATTTTACAGGCGTGGTGGATTTACGCTGGAATCGCCTGGATATGCTTCCGGTACACCTGATGAATCTTATTGCATTGGTAGCAATAAGGAAACGCCTGATATTGTTATCGAAATTATTGTTACCAGTGGAACTATCAACAGACGGGATTTGTATAAACCCAGAAGAGTCCCTGAAGTCTGGTTTTGGAAATCTGATCAGATGAGAATATTCTCTCTGGGCGCTTCTGTGGAGTACGAAGAGGTGAATCGTAGTCAATTTTTCCCCGATTTGGATAAGGCGCTGTTACTGCGCTACATTGCCTACCCCGATCAGTACGATGCCGTAAACGAATTCATTCAAGCTATCCGCACTCGTTGAGGGTAATTGTAATCTGGAATATAAGTAGTCGGACAAAATTAATAATTTTGACAATTTTAGAAGAAGGGTTCTGCTTAATTGCATTTTTGCTAGTAATTTATCATAGTTAGTCTAGAAGATCCTTTTTTCTTAAAATCCGTTGTCACTTGCTTCCGTGTTACTCCACTCGACATGAGTAACATTGACTTCGACACCAGGGACAACAATGCCCTCAAATGAAGCTGTTGTTCCTGGGGGAACTATTGTTGGTTCAGCATAGATGAATCCGTTATCAATTGGGTTTCCTTGGTTATCCAGGACTTGATAATTGACTCTGACGAGTTGAACCGGAACACAGGTTCGATTGCTTACTTGACCGATAAGAGAATTGCCGTTGTAATTAACCTGACTCAAAGCCATTCCATCAGCGCCGGAAATACAACGACTGGTAGGGGCTGCAGGTTGAGTTCGACACAAATGACTCAGATCAAGTATCCTGCCATCTCCAGTTTCCATATAACAAACTGGGGCATCAAACGGCTGGATTAATCCTCCTGGATCAGTCGTATCGGCTAATAAGGGACGATGGAAAATTAGTCCTGGCAGTAGTAAGGCAAGATTAGCGATGAAAAATGAACTCAGTTTCAGCATGGTTTCCGCTTCTATCTACATTCACTGAAAATCGGAGCAAGGGGAGCTGGGGAAGCAGGGGAAGCAGGGGAAGCTGGGGGAGCTGGGGGAGCAATGTAGAGACGTAGCATGCTACGTCTGGGAGCTGGGGGAGCTGGGGAAGAGAAAAATAGGTAATCTTCTACCGGGAAGGGAATAGGAAGTTTGGATGGAAGCAGAAATCTTACCGACGCGGCTGAAGTTGCTGAAGCTGCTGTAGACTCTGTTGCCGTTGTTGCCGCCGCTGTTGCCGCTGCTGGCGATTAAACGGAAGGAAGCGATCGCGCCTTAGGGGTACGCGGTTGACTCGAGTTCTGGGTGAAGCCCCGGCTAGATCTGCCAAGATTTCCTCAGCCGCACGTTCACCCGTTTCACAACCCCCTTCCATATAGCCTTGATATTCCAGGGAAGTGTGTTCGCCAGCAAAAAAGAGATTACCGACTCGTTCTCCTTCTGCGCCGTACATCTGAGTCCATTGTCCCACCAAATAGCACGAATAAGACCCACGGCTATATTGCTCACCGGGCCAGTAGGAGCGGACAGCTTTACCTGGAATCCGAGTGGCACTAATACCAGGGAAAATCTGCTCTAATTGCGGTAATAGTCTTCGGGCGTGAACTTCAGGCGTTGCTGTTCCGATCGCTAAGCCTTGGCGTCCTCCAGGTAAGTTAACGAGCAAGCCAGCACTCTGGGATGTAGAGATACTATGACTCACCTCGTTTATAGTTTGAAACCCTAGGTCAGCATAGACATTGCCGATGGATTCATAACGGGTTCGCCAAATTTTTTCCGTGTAGCCCGTGATTAATCTAGAATTCGTGCCATAGCCAATACTATTAATAGCTAACTGTTTCACTGGCGGTAAATCTACGTCCAGCTCAATGGTGCGTAGTACGCTAAATGGCAAAGTCAGCACAATCCGTTCATAGGTGCGCTCATCAGTTCTACCCCCAGATCTTAATCCTACCCGGTAACGGCCATCTGAGCGGCTCCTGATTGATTCTAAAACCGTCCCTGTTTCCACAGAACGCCCCAATAACTGTGCCAGTCGCCGGGGAATTTGCTGATTCCCTCCCTCAATGTAGAAACGCTCGTCACTTGTACCTAAAAGACTAAATTCACCCGGTTCAGTGCCGATCAAATACAGGAGATTTAAACAGGATTGTTCTTGGGCTTCTCGACCATATTCCACGGTGTAAGCCACCTCAATGAGCCGTTGGATTAGATGTGTTGCACCAACACCTGTTAAATACGCGCTAATTGAAAGATTATCTAACGTTTTTATTGCTGGAAAGATTGTCGTGTAGTTTTCAAAATTGTCGATCGCCTCTAAATCGGCGTTCATCTGTTCCGCAACAGGTGCAAATTCCGTGATAATTTGCGCGATCGGAACTTGGCGTCCTTCAAAGAAGTAAATTTCTGGTATCAATCCTTGCTCACTGAGTTGTCGATCAACCAGGTTAAACCCAAGTTCTGTTGCCAGTTTTTTTATGTAAACGTGATCAGTATTGATAAATTCTCCACCCAGTTCTACCAGAAATGGGGTATCGATGGCATTAGGCACAGTCCGAATCCGACCGCCGACTTGATTCCTTGCTTCAATCACATTCACGGGAACCCCAGCTTGCTGCAAGCGATAGGCAGCGGTCAATCCAGCAATTCCTGCACCCACCACCAAGACGGGGGATACACCAGGTTGTGCCACAGCACGATGCCCATCCCGCCGAAAAGTCGTAGCCGCAGCGGCTCCAGCTAAGGCTAAACCACCTTGTAACAAACGGCGACGAGATGTTTTCGTTTTCAGGTTCAGGTTGCCAATCACCTCAGCAGGGGGAATACCTGTTTTTCGGGATATCTGAGCAATTTTGTAGGCTTGACGCAGGATTTTGATCAGGGGAGATTTAGCCATTTTTTACCCTTACCTGTTTTAAATTTTTTTGATTCAGTTTTGATATTTATTAACTATATGGGCGTAGAGGAACACTTGTACATCCCGATTTTGTAAAGATTTTTGACCCTTTTATGAAGATTTTGTAAAGACTTGTTCTCCACCAGCCGTTATGGTGTTAAAGCTTTACGATCAAACAAATACAAAGATTTAAGTTTTCTATCAGATTGCAACAGAGCCAAACTGGAGGAATAGGGTGAAGAACTACCAAAAATTAGCGATTGTTACTGCTGGATTAGCTTTGAGCTTTGCCGCAATAGAGGCTAACTCGGCACAAGCGGCAATCATTACCTACGATTTCACGGTGGATGTGACCACAGGTCTGTTGACCGATACCCAATATCAGGGGTTTTTTAGCTATGATGACTCGACCCTAACCGGAAGTGGGGTCGAATCGGTGGGAATTGCGGAGGGATTGTCGATTTCCTTTGACTTTTTGGGGGTTACCTATACCGAAGCTGATGACAATCTAGTTGACTTTGGTTTTCCCTTTGTCGAATTTAACCAGGGAAGCCTAGTGGGATTGCAATATACAGTCTCGAATGGCGCTATTTTCTCCATATTTGGCGACAACCCAACTGGTTTGGGAGGAGGAGACGAGTTTAACTATATCGATGAAACCTCCTTTGAGGTGGGCAATGGCAATGTAACCTACTCCTTGCGTCCTCCCTCGGCTTCTGTTCCAGAACCTAGCGCTGTTTTAGGGCTTGGCATTTTGGGTTTTGGCTGGTTGGTAAGAACAAAGTTTAGGGTTCATCGTTGATTGTTGATTGCGGATTGCTATGAACCATAAATCATGAAGCTGGCTTAGTGTTTATGAACTAGGTGCAATTCCCCATATACGAAAAACCTCAGCGCTTTCTGTGAAAGGCTGAGGACAAGTATCAGGGTGTATGCTTTTCTCCTTCAGGCAGAGTTTTTTGGTTGATGACTGCATCTGGAGTCTTGCTACTTTTATAATGACTTATAAGCTATACGATCTTCTAGATCAGTTCTGGTGCACTTCGCTGCTGATCTGAAACTGATCTTGACAAAATGGTCATTTGTTTTTCGTCATTGGTGGTTGGGGATTGGGCGAAGCATTCGCGTTGAGACTTTGGTAGAAAACCGGTAGATTTGGGCGCGAATGCTTCGCCCCTACGAATACCCCATCTCCCCTTCTACCTTCAATTACACTGGGGAACGGGGGTAAAATCTTCCTGGCTGGGGGCAAAATTAATGGTTCCTGTATTACTTTGAGGGAGATTATCGAGATTAACGACCTTGAATGTGCCATCATTGCGCTGAAGCTGGAACTCTGTCGTACTGGTATTCTCAGTTAGGGCTAGGCAGAACGTGCGATCGCTATTGAGTACGGCATTAAATCCTGGAATAGCATTTTTGTCCAAAATTGTCAACTCAAAATCAGCAATCGTTTGAGCATTGCCATTCCCTTGCAAAAAGATACCTTGACCAGCATTATCGGTAATCGTAGTATTAGTGACTCGATAATCCTGCACCGCGACAGCATTTCCCTGGACAAAAATACCCTGACCCCCATCAGTTCCACTGGTAGGAATTGTACCCCTAATTGTACTGGTTTCAATGTCAAACTCTTGTCTGCTATTATTATTCGCGGATACAAAAATTCCCTGCCCAGTGCTATTACTAATCTGAACATTGCTGATCTGAAACCGTTGCTGAGATTGCTGTTCTAGATTCTCTTCATCCCCATTCGCCGCGACAAAAATACCTTGACCCTGACTATCACTAATTTGGACATTATCAATCGCGAAGTCTTGTTTAGCGATACTATTAGCTTGGACAAAAACAGCTTGACCCCCACTGTCTAGAGCATTTAATCTTGTGCCATCAATTGTACTATCTTTAATCTCAAACTTTTGAGATCCATTGTTATTAGCACTCATGAAAATTCCCTGACCTGTACTATTGGTAACCTGGGCATCTGTGATACCAAACTCTTGCCGCGACTGAACGCTGAGGTCGTTTGCATCCCCATTCGTGGCAACAAAAATACCCTGTCCAGCATTATTGGTTATCGTGGGACTATTAATTTGGAACTCCTGGACTGCCAAACGGTTACCTTGTACAAAAATCCCCTGTCCGCCTTCGCCTTGGGCATCGAGTCCAACATTCCTAATCGTGCTGCTGTCGAGATTAAAGACTTGTTCACTGTTATTGTTCGCGGCAATAAAAATACCCTGACCCACGGTATCACTAATTTGAGTGTTATTGAGTTGAAACTCCTGTCTTGATTGGGCAGTTAAGTCATTTTCATCGCCATTAGTAGCAATTAAAATACCTTGTCCAGCGCTATTGGTAACTGTGGTACTGTTGAGGATAAAGTCTTGAACCGCGACGCGATTTCCCTGAATAAAGACACCTTGACCCCCATCCCCATTACTGTCGGGGCGAGTCTGGTTAATTGTACTGGCATCAATATTAAAGCTTTGTTGACTGTTATTATTAGCCGCAATAAAAATCCCCTGTCCTGTACTTTCGCTAACGGTGGCATTGCTGAGGTTGAAATCTTGGACAGATTGCTGGGTTAGGTCATCTTCATTCCCATTTGCCGCGATAAAGATGGCTTGACCTGCACTTTCCGTAACCGTTAAGGTATCTATGGTTAAGATTTGCTGGGCGCTGGCATTGGCTTGCAGAAAAAGACCTTGACCCCCATCCCCATTTGCATCGAGGGCGGTGTTACTGATGCTTGTGTTAAAAACCTCAAAAGTTTGGCGACTATTATTATTAGCAGCCAGATAAAATCCTTGACCAACACTATTACTAATTTGATTATTGGTTGCGGTTAATTGCTGTTGCACCTCGCCGGAGGCTTGAATAAAAACACCTTGAGCGCCACTATCACGAATTTGGTTACTATCGAGGGTGAGTTCTTGTTGAGTGGTTCCCGAAGCTTGAATAAAAATGCCCTGCTGACCGCTATTTGTGATACTATTACGGGCAATAGCACTGGTTCCGGTGACATCAATGAGACTAATCCCTTGTCCTGTGGCGTTAGTGATGCGGTTATCTTGAATCGTCACATCCTCAATATTCGCGCCTTGGATACCGTTGCCGGTGACATTCGCGATCGCAAACCCAGTAAGGGTGGTATTATTTCCTAGGGTCACCGTTCCCGTAACCGTGGGAAACTGACCGCTTCCAGATAAAGGTAACTGCACCGTACCCAGTTGCTGAGTATCAATGCGTTGGACTGAACCTGCTGAGAGTACCGCTACCCCATCAGCTAGCTGAAAACTCTCCATCTCGGAAGTTGTACCCACCTGCACATAGACAATCTCATTAGCCCCAGCCACACTCAATGCATTCTGCACTGTACCAAAGGGCGTTTCAAACGTACCATTTCCTGTACTCATCCCCAAGGTGACATGCTGAAACTGCCAAGGTTGACCGGTTTTGGGGTTTATCGCCGCGACTTGTCCATTTTCCGTTTGTTCATCAACAATAATAGTTGCAATACGTCCCACCGATTCTCCCATACGCACCAAAGCGCTGGCGGGTTCAACCCCACGGGGGCGGGTTCCGGGGAAGGTTGCGCCTAAACTAAGGACAATCCGAGTGTCAAAAATTTGGTCAGTTTGCACCGATAAGCCCAGATTCAGATAATCCGTGGGATGTGCTTCCAAGCGCCCTCGAATCCCAATGGTATTATCGGTTCCCTCCCCACCGTAGTAATAAACCCCCGCATATCCCCGTAAATCTCCTTCCCCCAGTCGCAACAACCGTCCCCCCGCTTCAATATCAAATCCAGCCATCGCCGCTTCAAAGTGCTGGCGGTGATTGAGGAGTAAATTATTCTGCCCAAATCCGCGCAGGGAGAACAACTCATCCACTTCTTGGCGGCGTTCACCGACTGGCAAATAAGCATTCACTCGTAAATCCCAATCCTCTCCTAGTCGTTCAAACCCCGCACCAATTTGGTGAAAGATGCTGTTTCCTGTATCACGGGTATCGTAGGAAAGGTAGCCTCCCAGAATCCGGTTTTGAGAGGAGTTGTAGAACCGTTGTCCGAGGAGGATAGTTCCGCCCATCGTGGAGTCGGTTAACAGGCGTAATTGTCCCTCTAGAAATGTTAGGGTACTTCCGGGATTCTGAGTAATCGGAACAAAGCCTTCCAGACTAAAAAATGGGTCTTGATAGCCTGCGCCTTCAGTGGTAAACTCACCGCCTATACGGGGTAAAACTCTCAAATCTGTGGCAGTTCCCTGAGTTGGTAAACGTGGCGCATCGATTTCAGACTCAGGCATTTGGGCGATGACAGGGGACGTTAACCCTCCAGAAAATAGTAATCCAACACAGAGGGCTTGAGCGGAGATTTTCATTAATTAGAGGGTGATTACAATCGTCACCCCCTTTTACAGGTATTGGTTTTGAGAATCCGGTAAAGGGGATTCTGGTTTGAAGTTCTGTTAAGTTACATTGCTAAAAAAAAATCCCCTTTCGGGGACTTGTCCAAGGGTGGGAAAAAGATTTCATCTATGTTTTTATTATGGATGTAATTTGCCGGAGTTGTGTATAGCTGCGATGAAGTTTATATAAAAAATCGATAAAGTTTCTGTAAAGTTAGGTCATGCCTCCTTTGTCCGTTGTTATTGATCCCAAAACCCTATCCCTTTTGATTGAGCAAAATGGTACCATCCCTAAATGGAAAATCCCGTTCTCGATCCACTGAGAACGGGATAAGGAGTGAGATACACTAATTGCAACTTGGGAGTAAGCGATGTATATCGTCTTAACTAGTAGCATAACTGCTCCACAGAGGCTTCTGGGATAAGCGTTGATGAAGAATGGCTGGATTTATGTGAAAATTCTGTGAATCGTGTTTTGCCGTTGAGCATGACTCATAACAACTTTTGTCCCCGCCCTCACTTGATCACGACTCAAGAAGGTTTGGGACTCCCCATTCCCGTTCATGTCTTTGACAGAAGGTGGCTGCTGCTGTTCGTAAAAATCTGAAGGCATATCCATTCCTCTTCTGTAGCGGGAGAAAGCACCGCCAATTGCTCACCAGCAGATTGAAGTTGGACTTTTACTTGATAGGAGCCAATAGTAGTCAATTGAATTTTTAGCGCACCTAGATTAGGGTTAGACTCCTGTGATTATAAAGCAACGGTAACGTGGGAAAGCTTTTTGGAGCGATCGCACTCTACCCCAAAACACGCGATCGCACACCCTCTCTCAGCCTCACTCTATCGCTGTTGCTGCCTAGTCTTGAGACACCGGATGAACTGATACCGCCTCAGTCAATATCATCGGGTAAGTCATCAATTGACATTCCCGCCTGTTCCAGAAGCTCTTTCAAACGTTTGATTTGCCCTAAAGTCAGCCTCAGCTTGTGTTCTCCTCTTTCGTGACGTCCAATGGTTCTGGTTGTTGTCCCCAGTTCACGCGCAAATTCTTCCTGAGTCATATTCAGGCGTTCACGAACTTGTCTAAGAGTTGGCAAGTTAGAGTTTTGAGACATCCGATGAACTGATATCGCCTCAGTCAATATTATCGGGTAAGTCATCAATTGACATTCCCGCCTGTTCGAGAAGTTCTTTCAATCGTCGGATCTGAGCAAAGTTCAGTTTTATGACTCGTTCGCCTGCTTCATGACGGATGACTGTTCTGCGCGATATTCCCAAGCAGTCAGCTATTTGTTCCTGGGTCATTCCCAGTCGCTCTCTTACTTCCTTAAGAATTGGCAATTCTGGGTTGCGTTCTGAGTTTTTATAGTTTACCATTCTATTAGGTAAGTGACATTCGGTCACTTTAATGACCATAAACAAACACAAGTGATAGGGAAACGCATAAGGGAAGTCCCCATACTTCCTGTTTCCCTATCCCTCTATGGGTAGTTTCTCACACGAAGCACGTTGCCCTCATGTTCAAGCATGGGGCTGTACAAACTTATGTGTAGCTGCGATTTCAATCGCCTCGTGCGTAAGTCCGGAGAAAGCCTTCCATAGATAAGGGGCGATCGCATATTTACGTTTATGCCAAATGATCGCCCTTTCTCAAAAAACAATCACAATCATCATAACAATGAAACATTCTCAATGGCTTCGCCTGCAAGCTGAAGGCGACAGGATTGTTGCGTCTTTTCGTTCTGATGGGTTCAACTGCTGCAAACAGCCACGCCACCTGTCTTGGCACATTAGCAAAGATTCGATGACTTATCGGTTGGCTTGGCTACCCGCACCAATCAATGAGTGGAGTCTGTTACCTAATGATGGAACGCCACAGCGAGAGCGACTTTTAGCGATGATTCGTTCTATTTTGGAGCATCGGGGATGTGGGCGCACAACCGAACCATTCCCAAAGTCTAACAATAGCTTTTGGAATCAACAATATTATCCTTGGACACTGGTTAGGCTTTTGCCCAATGCTCAACATTATACGGTTGCTCGATTCTACAGCCGCACAGAAGCCCAAAATCACCAGCGCTTTCTGGCAAAGTGGATGCCTGATGCACAGTTCGAGGTGGTTTTCGATGCAGATGCGGTAACTTCTACCGCTAAAGAATAGCATTGTATTCAATTTAGGTAGGGGCGCAAGGCTTGCGCCCTCTAAGGTTGCGGTTCTAAACGATAGGTTTAAGGGCGTATGCCATACGCCCCTACAGTTATGTTGTTTTGTAACGTGGGAAGGATTGAGGCGCGATCGCATTCTCCACCCCAAAACGCGCGATCGCATTCTCTACCCCAAAACACGCGATCGCATTCTCTCTCTCAGTTTTGCTCTATCCCGGTTGCTGTCCAGTCTTGAGACACCCGATGAACTGATACCGTCTCAATCAATATCGTCGGGTAAGTCGTCGATTGACATTCCCGCTTGTTCTAGGAGTTCCTTCAGGCGTTTAACCTGACTCACAGAAAACCTAATTTTGTGTTGCCCCCGTTCGTGGCGGCTGATTGTATTCGCTGCCATTCCTAGTGCTTTCCCGAATTCCTCTTGGGTCAAACTCAAGCGTAGGCGAATTTCTTTTAAGCTTGGCACATTGGGGTTGATATTTTGATTTCTATCGTTTACCATCTTAAGTGACTCTACAAGTTGTAGAGTTAAACAACATAAGCATGGATGGGGAAACTTCCTGGAGGTAGTTTTCCTGTTTCGTTTCCCCTTCCTCACTCTATGAAGCGTATAGCAAACTTGGTTTTCTACAAAGTGTAGGGATCAAGACAGCGCCAGACGCTGAAACTTTATGCTGCAACAGGTGATGCGGCTAGCTTGAGGGGGCTTTGAGTCCATTTCAATGGACTTGAGCTATGAGCCGTGGAATTGATTCCACGGCGGGGTTGGGCTAGCTACTTTTAAGCCTTGCCTGAAATAACGGGCGATCGCATATTTACGTTTATGCCTAATCGCCCTTTCTCAAAAAACAATCACAATCATCATAACAATGAAACATACTCAATGGCTTCGCCTGCAAGCTGAAGGCGACAGGATTGTTGCGTCTTTTCGTTCAGATGGGTTCAACTGCTGCAAACAGCCACACCGCCTATCTTGGCAGATTAGTAAAGATGCGGTGACTTACAAGTTGGCTTGGCTACCCGCGCCAATCAATGAGTGGAGTTTGTTACCCAATGATGGGACGCCACAGCGAGAGCGACTTTTAGCGATGATTCATTCTATCTTGGAGCATCGGGGATGTGGGCGCACAACCGAAGCATCACCCAAGTCTAACCACAGCTTTTGGAATCAACAGTATTATCCCTGGACACTGGTGAGGCTTTTGCCCAATGCTCAACACTATACGGTTGCTCGATTCTACAGTCGCACAGAAGCCGAAAATCACCAGCGCTTTCTGGCAAAGTGGATGCCTGATGCACAATTTGAGGTAGTTTTCGATGTGGATACGGTGACTTCTACCGCTCAAGAGTGACATCGTATCCCATTTGGGTAGGGGCGCACCGACGTGCGCCCTCTCAAGTTGTTGAGATGGGTGAAAATCAACTATTTGTAGTATTTGGGTTACATTTGTGTTACAATGGCTTGAGGTAATTTCAAACTAGCTTATTAGGTACACGCCATTCAGTACAAACACTATGAATAAAGAGTTGTCAGACAGAATCATAGATTTCTTTAATTTCTGGAGAAAAGACTACAACTTCATTGATGCATTAGATTCCAGCATAAACTACTATCAGGCTAATGTGTTAATCTGGGCAGCTCTTGATACCCTTTCCAACCACTGGGCAAAGGGAATAGGGCAAATACAAGATAAGGAACAACAAAAGAAACAACCTAAAAGTCTTATTTTCGACGCATTTCTTGAGCGTTATGCTGGCGCTGGTAAAGCGTCTCACCAGAACCAAACCATCTCACCATTCCAGATGGTTTCACTGCCGCATATTTGGCATCGAGCAGAGTGTTGTTATAAGGGGGACAACAAAAATAAAAAATGCGATCTTCCGAAGGATGTATACAAATTCTTAAAGGAGATAGAACGGCGAGATCCAGACTTTCGTGAAACAGGACAAACCTACCAATATTCGGACGGATCGGGACTAGACTATAAGGAAAGACGACAAACCCGCCAAATTTCGGACGACTTGCGACTAGACGAGATTGTTGAACTTACGCTAGAAAAATACCCGGAAGCAGAAAAATCTAAGCTTGAAAAATGGCTAGCTTTTTCTCGTTTCGGTGCGATTGCTTATAAGGAGATGCGATGCCCGTACATTCATGAGGGACAACATGGAACGAATGCACACAGTTTCCCGCTTGGCAATCATGAAAAGCAACCTACATACTCGAGCTGTTTCTATACTACACCCCCGATAATTGAGTTCGGTGTTAAGTTTATGCTAGGTATATTAGAATCTTGCATTAACAATTTTGAAGCCGAATCCCTCAAGCTAGGCATAGATCCTGCTCCTAAATAATAATCTAAGTAGAATGGCACGCTCCTTAAGGCTGGTGGGCATTGCCCACCCTACTACATCGGCAAGGTTAAAATTGTGGGTAAAATTTTTCTGGATAGCTACTCTCATAAGGGTTTGGCGAAAATACTTGACCAACGTTTTAACCTTGCCAGTGTACTACACTCATGCTAACTTGCGATCGCACCGCACCTCATCATGACTTTTCAGGGGAAGTTTCTAAACCGGCGAAAGTCGGGGCGGGTTTAGTCACATCTGGGTACAACCGAAAAGATAGTAGTGAAACCCGCCCCTACACAATCTCCCTTCATTGCGCCATATATTGTAGAAAAAAAGACCCAATCCCCCCTTCCCGCCTAACCCGGACAGCCAATACTCTAAACTGAGAGATCGATCATCACAAAAAAGGGAACCTAACGATGCGACTCTCTCAAATGCTACTCGTCACCCTCCGGGAAGACCCAGCCGAAGCCGAAATCCCCAGCCATAAACTCCTGGTTCGCGCCGGCTATATCCGTCGCATCGGTAGCGGAATCTACGCTTATCTCCCCCTGATGTGGCGCGTTCTCCAAAAAGTCTCCCAAATCGTCCGGGAAGAAATGGACGCCACCGGCGCACAAGAATGCTTACTTCCCCAACTCCAACCCTCAGATCTTTGGAAAGAATCCGGGCGCTGGGACACCTATACTAAAGCAGAGGGGATCATGTTCGCCCTCACCGATCGCCAAGAACGAGAACTCGGACTTGGACCCACTCACGAAGAGGTAATCACCACCATCGCCCGTGAGATGATCCGTTCCTATCGCCAACTTCCCCTCCACCTTTACCAAATTCAAACCAAGTTTAGAGATGAAATCCGCCCTCGCTTTGGACTGATGCGGGGACGCGAATTCATTATGAAAGATGGCTATTCCTTCCACGCCGATGAGGAAAGCCTGAAAAAAACCTATCAGGACATGGATCAAGCCTATCGCAACATGATCAGCCGTTGCGGTTTAGCCTTTCGCGCCGTAGAAGCTGATCCAGGGGCGATTGGCGGTTCTGGTTCCCAAGAATTTATGATTCTGGCGGATATCGGCGAAGATGAGATTCTCTACACTGAGGATGGTAACTATTCTGCCAACGTAGAAAAAGCCAGTTCCCTCCCGGCTGATCCTGAACCGTCTCCCTTTGAGACTTACGAAAAACGGGAAACGCCAAACACACCCACCATCGACTCCCTGTGTAAATTCCTCAACTGTTCCCCAACCAATGTCTTGAAAAACGTCCTCTATCAAGCCGTTTATGACAATGGGATGACGGTACTGGTAATCGTCAGTATCCGAGGCGATCAAGAGGTTAACGAAGTGAAACTACAAAATGAGTTAATTCGTTTAGCCGATCAATATAACGCCAACGCCCTCATCGCCCTAACCGTTCCCGACGCCACCACCCAGGCAAAATGGGCGTCTAAACCTCTCCCTGTCGGCTATATCGCCCCAGATTTAGATGATGATTATATCCGCCCCGCTAGGGATGTCGCGCCGCGATTTTTACGCTTAGTCGATAATACAGCCGTTGAACTGAAAAATTTTGTCACTGGGGCGAACGAAACCAACTATCACGTTGTTGGTGCGAATTGGGGTGAACCCTTCGCCTTACCTAAACATCTGGTAGATTTGCGGACAGCCAAAGCAGGCGATCGCGCGATTCATGACGCTAGCCAAATTCTACACAGCGCCAGGGGAATTGAAGCCGGACATATCTTCCAGTTAGGCACAAAATACTCTAAAGCCATGGGGGCGACGTACACCAACGAAGCCGGGGAAGAAAATCCCCTTTATATGGGATGTTATGGTGTAGGCGTATCGCGACTGGCGCAAGCGGCGGTTGAACAATCCTATGATAAGGATGGAATTATTTGGTCACCCGCGATCGCACCGTATCACGCGATTATTACCGTTCCCAATATCTCCGACGCCAAACAGATGGACGCCGCCGAGACACTTTATCAACAGTTATGGCAAGCTGGTGTAGAAACTCTATTCGATGACCGCGATGAACGGGCGGGTGTGAAGTTCAAAGACGCTGATCTAATTGGCATTCCCTATCGCATTGTCACTGGGCGATCGCTCAAACAGGGTAAAGTGGAAGTTGTGGAACGGGCAACTCACCAATCTCAAGAATTGCCTTTGGATCAGGTGGCTTCTACGGTTAAACAATGGCTTGATGCGGCATTAACGTAACCTCCACAATTAAACTGAAATGAATAAGGCAGCACTGACTCGATTCATTATAGTGGCACTTTATATTTCTGCCTTTATTGGTGTCATGTTGGGTCTAGTCGGTGGATTTCAGACAGGTATTGCCTGTACTGCCATTGTTTTTTTCTCAATTCTTTCCTATAAGTATCCCCGAATCGGATTATGGGGACTATTAATCTATCTTCCCTTTAGTGGTAGCATTATCTATTCTCTAGGCGATGTTTACCAATCAATGGGTGAGAGAATCACCTACTCCGAAAATCATCCCCTATTTCATCTGATCAAAGATGCGTTTTACCTTCCCGCCCTAATCGCCCTGATTCAGTCGCGGGAATCTTTCTGGAAACTACTACCGCAATCGATTTTCAAACCCTTATTAATCGCGATCGCACTTGTGCTAGCGGTGGCGTTAATCACCTTCGGCTTGGTTAATTTACCGCAGCAGTTCGATCCCCAGGTTCAGGGAAGTCCGTTTCTGATGGGAATTCTGGGTTTAAAAGGGCTGGTGGGGTATATTCCCCTACTTCTGTGTGGATATTATCTCATTCGCGATCGCACGGATTTATTTTTCCTGACTCGTTTACACGTTATTGTGATCCTTATCTGCTGTAGCTTGGCGTTTCTCCAATATCTGTGGCTGGTTACCGGTTTATGTCCCAGTAGCAATAGTTTGACCGGAGAAGCTGTCTACAGAGCCAGTTTACAGGCAAGATGTTTAGTCGGCGGTTCTCTGTTATACAATCCTAAAGTTGGGTTAATTCGTTTACCTGGAACATTTGTTGCACCGTGGCAATGGGGTTGGTTTCTCATTTCCAGCGCTTTTTTCACTTACGGGGCGAGTGTCAGTGATCCATCTCGTCGGTGGCGACTCGTGGGTTGGGTGGCGATGGTTGCAGTCTTGGCGGTGGCGGTAATTTCGGGTCAACGCATTGCTCTGGCGATCGTTCCGGCGACGTTTGTTCTGTTATTATTACTCACAGATCAGCATAAAGGATGGCTACCGATTAAATTAGGAATTGGTGTTCTTTTAGCGATTTGGATTACTCAAACCTTGGGAAAGGTGGAAGAACGGGTGATTAGTTTAGTTGATCGCTGGGAGGCGTCTCCACCTCCTACGTTTATGCTGAATCAATTTCAGTGGGTGTTGAGTAAACAACAGGGCTGGTTAGGACATGGTTTAGGACGAGCGACTAATGCGGCGCGTCGCTTGGGGGAAACTCAACTGATTGAAACTTTTTATGCCAAATTGTTTTATGAAATTGGTCCGGTTGGGGTTGTGGCTTTTCTGGCGCTGGTTTCATTGCTGACGTTTCTTACGTTTAAGACATATCGGTCGGTGCAAGATGCGTCTTTACAACGTTTAGGGTTGTGTCTTTGGGTGTTTGTTTTATTTATTAGTTATAACACCTATTATTATCCTCTGGCTGTCGAGCCGGTGGAAATTTATTATTGGTTTTTTGCTGGGGTTTTGCTCAAGTTACCTAAACTTGATGATCCGGTAGGTTCTGAAATACTACGTTCTGATCACAAAGACGCTTAGCCTAGAACACAGGGTAGGGCGCACGTCAGTTATTGGTGTCATTATAAGCTAGTCCGCGCAGGCGGACTTTGTTTGTGTAGCTGCGACTTCTAGTCGCCAGGGCAAAAAAGGGGTTCCTTATTACCGAGGTTTTAAAACTTGCCAAAGGATAAAAATAGTAAAGCTGATATAGCCACATACGACGAGCCAATCCTGCCAATTATTAGAATTGGTGAAAACGTTATTACTCATTTTGATTATAGATTTGAGTTTTTCTAAAAGAAACTACAAATAAACTCTCCAGCGCCATCTGGTTCAAATGAAACAACCATTCCATCCTGGCGAATCCGGGTGCGATCGCGACAATTATAAATCTCTACCGGGCGTTTTACCCCATCAATACTCACGGCGGCTCGATACTGCCAATAATACTTGGCGGAGCGCTTGATACTCACGATACAAATCGAGTGATCCTTGATCATGTGACACACCGACGCCTCAGCCGGAAATGCCACAGTCCACGATAATATCAGTAATCCCAGTAAGCCTATCCATTTTCCCATATCTGAAGCGTCTTCTTCTATGCGATCGCGTCTGCATCTTGGCAGAGTCGGTGAGTTCTCTTAGCCTACTCCCAGACGTGCCATGGCGCGTCTGGTAAACCCTCGCGCTTTGATAGATGGGGATTATCGCTGCGATTGTCAAATTGTCTAATTGCTTTGTTTAAACTTTACCCTCGACCCATTACACTATACAGTAAGCTTAGAAAACTTAAGAAAAATTAATCGTTAAGTAAAAATACCTGTCTATCAGGGTTTCTTCAGGTTCAATACCACTGAAGAGAGGCTTTGTATACACCCACGAGATCATACCGATGACTCAGTTTTTCCTTGACTCTGCCTGGTTAATACCTTGCTATGCCCTATTAGGCGCAATTTTAGCCGTCCCTTGGTCACCGGCGATTATCAATCGGACTGGACCTAGACCCGCCGGCTATATTAATCTGTTGATGACCTTCATTGCTTTTTTGCATGGGCTATTGGCATTACTCGCCATCTGGAATCAACCTGCCCAATCGGTTGTGATTCCGTGGCTACAAGTGGTTGATTTGGATTTATCCATTCCCCTAGAAATCTCGGCCGTTACGATTGGGGCGACGATGGTAATTACTGGCTTAAACCTCTTGGCACAAATTTATGCCATTGGTTATCTAGAAACCGATTGGGGATGGGCGCGGTTCTATTCCTTTCTGGCATTGTTTGAAGCGGGAATGTGCGCCCTTGTCCTTTGCAATTCTTTGTTTTTTAGCTACATTATCCTGGAAGTTCTCACTCTGGGAACCTATCTTTTAGTCGGATTTTGGTTTAATCAATCCTTGGTGGTAACCGGTGCCAGAGATGCATTCCTGACCAAACGGGTGGGAGATTTAGTCCTATTAATGGGGGTGATTGGTATCTATCCCCTGTCCAAAACCTGGGACTTTTCTCAATTGGCAGACTGGGCAAGTACCGCTAATGTTGATCCGAAAGTAGCCACATTGGTGGGTTTGGCATTAATTGCCGGTCCCATGGGTAAATGCGCCCAATTTCCCTTGCATTTGTGGCTAGATGAAGCCATGGAAGGACCTGTTCCCAGCACCATTTTACGGAATGCCGTGGTGGTTTGTACGGGGGCGTGGGTGTTGATTAAACTGCAACCCGTTATCGCTATATCTCCCGTTGCTGTATCCGCCATAATTTGGATTGGTGGAGTGACAGCCGTAGGTGGTACGATGGTCGCGATCGCACAGGTTGATATTAAGCGTACCCTATCCTATTTGGTGAGTGCTTATTTGGGATTGGTGTTTATTGCGGTGGGTACGGGACAAATCCAAACCGCCCTGTTATTAATGTTGACCTACGCCGTCGCCATGGGGTTATTGGTGATGAGTACAGGGGCGATTATTTGGAACAGTATTACTCAGGATGTGACTCAATTGGGCGGGTTATGGGCAAAACGCCCTGCTTGTGGGTTGTCTTACCTGGTGGGTGCGGCTGGCTTGATTGCGGTTCCACCTTTGGGAGGATTTTGGGCGTTTTTACAGTTGGGGGACTCTTTGTTTACCAATCACCTAAAGCTATTTGCCCTTTTGTTAGTCGTGAATGCTTTAGCCTCGTTTAGCCTATTCCGTGTCTTCGGTTTAGTCTTTGGTGGAAAGCCTCAACAAATGGCACAGCGATCGCCTGAGGTACATTGGCCCATGGTCTTCCCTATGATACTGCTGATGGGGTTTGCCCTGCACGTTCCTTTACTCCTGGGAACCTGGCAACTTTTACCGGAATGGGTAAGCTTGAATCCGACGGTGGCGGGTTCGTTGGTGTTGTCAAGTGCGATTGGTGGCGGTGCGGCGGCTTATATGTATCTGAGTAACCAAGTTGAAAAGCCGATACGATTTGGTTCAAAGGCGCTGCAAGACTTTTTTGCTTACGATTTATATACCCAGAAGTTATATCGGGTAACGGTGGTTTTTCTGGTTGATTTGATATCGAGAACGATTTCCTGGGTTGACCGCTATATTGTGGATGGGTTCGTTAATTTAGTTGGGTTTATGACGGTGTTTAGTGGGCAAAGCTTGAAGTATAATGTTTCGGGTCAAACTCAGTTTTATGCATTGACGATTTTGTTGGGTGTGGCGTTATTGGGATTTTTGTTGAGTTTGCCGATTCTTTCGCGTCTTTCGCTGATTGTTGGCGGATAATTGACGTTTTTGTCGGAGTTGTTGGTGGGGAAAGATGTGTTTTTTTAACGCAGAGGTTCGCAGAGGTTAGCGCAGAGGAACGCAGAGGGGTTTGGAAGATTGGGATGAGGTGTAAAGTGAGGTGATTAAGGATAAGGATGTGATTACGGTTTGGATGGATATTAAATGTAGAGATGTGCCATGGCGCGTCTTGAGGTTTGAGGTTTTCGGGGTGGGTTTAATTTGAATGGTTTCTGGTTACTTGGATACTGATAAACTCGCCCTAATTAAGTGGAAGCGTTTTGAGTTGGAATTTTTGACGGGATTATGCTGAGTACGCTGATTGGTTTACCTGTTGTTGGTGCGATTGTTATCGGGTTTTTACCGGGAAAGGTGGCAAAAACTCGACTCCGGGCGATTGCTTTGGCGGTGGCGACGGCGATTGTTTTGGTGACGTTGTGGTTGGCTACGAAGTTTGATATTACTTATTCCGGTTGGCAATTTCAAGAGGAGTTGATGTGGATTCCTCAACTGGGTTTGTCGTACAAGTTGGGGGCGGATGGTTTATCGTTTCCGTTGCTGGCTTTGGGTGGTTTGTTGAATTGGGTGGTTATTTTTAGCAGTCGCATTGATGTTGAACGAGTTCGCCTTAAATATGCATTGATTTTGTTGGTGAATGCGGGGATTACTGGGGCGTTTTTGGCACAGAATTTGTTGCTGTTTGTTCTGTTCTATGAATTGGTATTAATTCCTTTGTACCTGTTAATTGCAATTTGGGGGGGAAGCAAGCGGGAATATGCGGCGATGAAGTTTCTTATCTATACCGCTGTTTCCGGAATTCTGATTCTGGCGGCGTTTTTGGGGATTACGTGGCTGAGTCATTCGACTAGCTTTAATTATGAGGCAATTCACACCCAAGGGTTATCGTTAAGTACTCAGTTGATTCTGCTGACGATTCTATTGGTGGGATTTGGGATTAAAATTCCCCTGGTTCCCTTACATACCTGGTTACCCGATGCTTATGTGGAAGCGTCTCCCGTGGTGGCGATTCTGTTAGGGGGTGTTGTGGCGAAGATGGGAACTTATGGGTTGGTACGCTATGGGTTACAATTGTTTCCGGAAACTTGGTCTTTGGTAGCGCCGGGACTGTCGATTATTGGCGTGGTAAGTGTATTGTATGGTGGGTTGAGTGCGATCGCGCAAAAAGATATTAAACGGATGGTGGCGTATAGTTCAATTGGTCACATGGGGTATATTGTTGTCGCCGCCGCTGCGCTAACGCCGTTAAGTCTTTTGGGGTGTGTGACTCAGATGGTGAGTCATGGAATTATCCTGGCAATTCTGTTTTATTTGGTTGGGGTAGTGGAAACTAAGGTGGGAACTCGTGAGTTGGATGTGCTCAATGGGTTGATGAATCCTACCCGTGGTTTACCTTTGGTGAGTGCGCTACTGATTTTAGGCGGAATGGCAAGTGCGGGTATTCCTGGTTTAGTGGGATTTGTGGCAGAGTTTCTGGTGTTTCAAGGGAGTTATGTGGTGTTTCCTTGGCAAACCATTTTATGTATTTTTGCTTCGGGTTTGACAGCGGTTTATTTTGTGATTTTGCTGAATCGAACTTGTTTTGGCAAGCTGGATAATAGTACGGCTTATTATCCGAAAGTTCTCTGGAATGAAAAAGCACCTGCGATTATTTTGGCGGTGATTATTTGCTTCCTGGGTATTCAACCAGTTTGGTTGGTTCGGTGGACAGAAACGACGACGAATTCGATTGTTTCTGCCGCGTCAACTCAGGTTGAGCAGAACGTGGCGCTGAAGGATGCGTCATTAGTCATTGGTCATTAGTCGTTCTTTTACGTAAATAAAGGGCGGGTTTAGTTACATCTGCGTGGGGCAAGAAACGATAGTTGTTAAACCCGCCCCTACATATTCAAAATTCAAAAGCCAACACTTAAACCTATTTAACCATGGTACAAACTCCAACAAAACCTGCAACTAAATTACCGCCGTCTCAGCATGAATTTGCGGATATTGTTCACCGCTTAGAAGCGGGGGGGGCGATGATTCCAGATACGCCGGAAAATCTGATGCAAATTATCGGAATATGGAAGGCGTATGCGGTGCCCATGGATTTCTATTGGCGCGATTTGCTCTATATTGGGGAACAAGTCTTTTTAAATCCGTTTCCTTTCTTTAAATATTTCCTGCCCAAAGAGTATTTAGAACGCCATAATCATTATGCCGGAGATGATGCGGATTTACGCATTTGGCGCGGTGAAGCGACGGCGCATCCGGAACTTGTGGCATTTATTGAGAAAGGGGAAACCCAGAAAATGCCTAAGTTATTACATCACTTGTGGCATGACCGGATTAATATGGAGTTTGCTGAAGCTTGTATGCGGGCAATGCTTTGGCATCGAAATATGTACGCCCCGGTGAATCAGTTTGATCCCTATCTGGATACTGAAGAATATAAGGACAATGCGAATCGGGCAATTGAGGCGTATTTTAAAGGCAATCCCGTCATGCTGGGATGGCATAAGCTGTTTCCAGAGATGTTTATCGAGCAGTGTCGTCAGGCGTCGTATTATAGTAACTTAGGGCTATTCTGGGAAGTAATGGCGCCGGTGTTCTTTGAAGTGTCTGATCTCTATGATGAAGGGAAGATTACATCTGTCCCCGAGGCGATGAATTTTTTGGTGAATGGGATATTCGCGATCGCAGGTCGTCCGATCTATCATCATGTTTATGTCAAGGGGGAATGCTATGAAGTGATTCCCAAGTCCAAGGGGTTTACCTGGCTGTATGAAGCGGCGCTTCCTTATGTGGAGTCGGTATTCTATCGCACGGCACCGTTTAGGGGTACGAAGTCCTATAATGCCCAAGCAGGGGAAGTACCGAGTGATCAGAAGGACTTCCATTATGGTGTCCTCTATGCGGATAAATTCCCCGTGGGTTCTGCTGGAGTACCGCCGACATTGCTGATGCAGGATATGTTACATTTTCTGCCCCCCTATCTGCAAGGGTTCTATGAAAAGCGTTGTCGCAGCGAAAGTGATATCCTGAATCAGATTGGCATCACCTTTCAACGATCGATGTATTGTGTAACATCGGCGGTATTTCAAGCCTTGCGAACGGCACTGTTGTATCCCTTAGATGACCCCAACCCCAAGCATTTGCAGGCAAATCGAGCGTTTTTTGAGGCGCAATTAGACCGATTCTGTCGCCCAGAGTATGGAATCCGTGATGCGGCGCGGTTACGGAATATTCAGACAGCGGATTATCGGTAATTGACTGGCGATAAATTCTTCTACCTAATCCCTGATTTCTTAAAGAAGTCGGGGATTTATCATGAGAATTTGAACGTTTAAATTACGTTAAAGATTTATATCATGTCCGGTTGAATACCCATAATTACGGTGAGGGAGAGTAGGGGCTTGGTTACCAAGCCCGTACATGGTTAATCTCCGGGCAAAAAAAGCGCCGGGGCTTTCAACATCGCATTTGTGGTAAATATATCCATTGACATAGGTAAAACTACTTAAAACAAAGTTTCTCCAGTCCTAAAAAGGATTACGCTAAGTATTGAGTAGACCAATCCCAAAAAAGGAGATGGGCTTGTGTATGAAGATGACTAGACTTAATGAACTAATCAGTCAAGCGTCTAAAATCTAAAATAAGATACTCCCATCGAGTTTGAGTGATCACACATTTGGTCAGAAAGAGTTGAACCATGAAAAACGAAGAAAATGAACACAACACCCTTCTCGATCAAATGGTGGTATTACAACAACGAGTGGGCGAGTTGGAGGACAAGGTTAGTCAATATGAACAGCAACTGGCGCAGGAACGGGCGACTCGCCAGAGGTTAGAAACCAGCTTGCAGAAAACCGAAGAATGCCTGTCTTTAGTCCTGCGGGCGACGAAGGATGCAATTTATGATTGGCAGATTACCACAGATCGGGTGGAACGCACCGACGGACTCACCAGCATTTTAGGCTATTCCCTCACCGAAGCCGAACCCACTCTCAACTGGTGGCGCGATCGCATCCATCCAGATGACGTGGAACGGATGGATCAGGAGACAGCAACGGCGTTGAGTCAGGGAGACTCCTATCAAATCGAATATCGCGTTCTCCACAAAAGCAATCACTACATTCATATCTTGGATCAAGGACTGGTGGTTGCACGAGACAATCAAGGAAATCCCGTTCGGGTGATTGGTAGCACCATTGATATTAGCGATCGCCAGCAAACAGAAGCCACCCTGAAACAACGGGAAGCCGAATTACGCTTAATTACAGATGCAGTTCCCGCGCTGATTGCCTACGTTGACTCAGATTGCCGTTACCGCTTCGTCAATCGCGCCTTTACCACCTGGTTTGGACATCCAGCCGAACACCTAATTGGTCAATCTGTGGCAGACTTTGTGGGTGCAACAGTCTATGAATACATGCGCCGGGATATTGAAGCCGCCCTAGAGGGCGAACCCATAAAGGTTGAAACGTGGATGCCGTTTCAAAAGGGGGGGTCACGCTACGTTCGCAGGCACTATATCCCAGATATTGATCCTCAAGGCAATGTGAAAGGCTTCTATGCCTTCATTAACGATATCACCGATCTCAAACAAACAGAAGCCGCCTTACGGGAAAGAGAACAGCGCTTTAGCACATTATTTAATGGCATGGAAGACTGGGTACTCGTTTATCCCCTCACTCCCGACAATCAACCGGGACAGTTTATTGAGGTGAATGAACCAGCCTGTAAACGGCTAGGCTATACCCGCCAAGAACTCCTCACCTTATCGATTGCGGATGTAGTGGACTTACCCTTAGCGGATCTTAAAATCAGTTTCCAGAAATTGTTACAAGATAAACGAGTGGTTATCGAATCAGTACATCGCACCAAAGACGGTCAAAAAATTCCCGTTGAAGTCAGTTCCACTCTATTTACACTTAATGGTTTGCCCACCGTTCAATCAATCTGCCGAGACATTACAGAACGACGACAAGCAGAGGAAGCCCTACGCCGTAGTAAAGAAAGATTTAAGGTTGCCCAAGACCTTTCTTTAGATGGTTTTACCATCCTGCAAAGCCTTCGCAATCCAGCCGGAAAAATCGTTGATTTTGAGTGGACTTATGTCAATCCCATGGCGGCAAAAATGCTGCAAAACTCAGTTGCTGGGTTACTGGATCAACGCCTGCTCCAAGTTCTTCCAGGAAACCAAACCAATAGTGACTTATTTGAGCGCTATGTCACAGTCGTAGAAACAGGAGAACCTCATGATATTGAAGTGCGCTACGAATCCGAGGGAATTGTCGGCTGGTTTCGGAATATGGCAGTTAAGTTAGATGATGGCGTAGCCATTTCATTTAGCGACATTACCGAACAAAAACAAGTCGAGTTAGCGGTGCGTAAAAGTGAGGCGGTTCTCAATGCCTTTATTGCCAGTTCACCCATTGGCATGGCATTTTTTGACCGTGATCTGCGTTATCTTTATGCCAATGAAGCCTTAGCGACGATGAATGGAGTCCCCCTGAGCCAACATGTAGGTCGCACTATCTGGGAAGTTTTGCCCCATGTAGCCTCTGAAGTGGGTCCAATGCTGTATGACGTTTTACAGCGTCGGCAACCTAAGCTGAACTTTGAATTCAATGGTGAAATTCAACCGGGTGTTTGTCGCCATTCTTTAGCCAATCACTTTCCCGTTTGCTTACCCGATGGTGAACTTTTGGGAGTGGGTGTCGCGGTTATGGATATCACTGAACTTAAGCGGGTAGAAGCCGCATTACGTATGAGTGAATCTTTTGCCCAAGCCAGAGTTCAAGAGTTAGAAACATTAATGGAAATTACTCCAGTTGCGCTTTGGATTGCCCATGATCCCCACTGTCACACTATGACCGCTAACCGTACCGCGTACAACTTAATGGGCATATCACCAGGTTCAGTAGCAACCGCAACCCCTGCCGATGGTTCCTATTCCCTTCCCTTTAAACAATATAAAAATGGACAAAAATATCTCCCCCAAGACTTACCGATGCAGCGTGCAGCCAGAACCGGACAAGAGGTTATCGATGAAATAGAATTTGTCTTTGAGGATGGAACAGTACGCTTCATCTATGGCAAAGCCGTTCCCCTGTACCACGACTCCGGTGAAGTGCGCGGCGTGATTGGGGCATTTGTGGATATCACCGAAAGAAAACAGGCAGAACGAGAGCGTGAACAACTCTTAGCACGAGAACAAGCCGCTCGTAAAGAGGCAGAATCGGCTAACCGGATTAAAGATGAATTTCTGGCAATTTTGTCTCATGAATTACGCTCTCCCCTGAATCCCATCCTGGGATGGACAAAGCTACTCCGCTCTCGTCAGTTTGATCAAGCCGCAACAGATCGGGCATTGGCAACCATTGAGCGGAATGCTACGATTCAAATTCAGTTAGTTGACGACTTACTCGATGTCGCCCGAATTCTGCGGGGAAAAGTTACCCTAACCCGTCATCGGGTTGATTTATCCATCACAATTAAAGCGGCGATTGAGACAGTGCGGTTGGCGGCACAAGCGAAATCAATTCAAATTCAGACCCATTTTAGGGGTACAGTGGGTTGCGTTGAGGGTGATTCCGGGCGGTTACAACAAGTGGTCTGGAATTTACTTTCCAACGCGGTTAAGTTTACCCCATCTGGGGGACAGGTTGAGGTGACATTAGCGGCGGTGGATGAGTTTGCCCAGATTATAGTCAGCGATACAGGTATCGGAATTTCTGCTGATATCCTCCCTCATATTTTCGACTATTTCCGTCAGGCGGACAGTTCAATAACGCGCCAATTTGGAGGATTAGGATTAGGGCTTGCGATCGCGCGTCATATTGTAGAATTACATAGTGGCATGATCGAGGCAGATAGCCTAGGTGAAGGACAGGGAGCAACGTTTACAGTTAGATTACCCCTCCTCCCAGATAAAAAGCAACGAATCAGACATGACGCCCATACTTACCCAAGAAAGTCTGACACCCCTCGTCTCAAGGGGATACGAGTCTTAGTTGTCGATGATGAGCCAGACACACGAGAACTCATCGCGCTCATATTACAACAAGCTGGGGCAGAGGTAATCACCATGGCATCCGCACAGGAGGTATTATCCCAGTTAAGCCAGTTAAACATTGATATCCTAGTGAGTGACATTGGTATGCCCCAGATGGATGGCTACTGTCTATTGCAACAGATTCGGGGAATGCCCTCAACCCAAGCCAAAATACCTGCGATCGCACTGACGGCTTATGCGGGGGAATCCCATCAGCAAAAAGCCCTAGCCGCCGGATTTCAACAGCATCTAGCCAAGCCCATTGCCCCCAAGGATTTAATTCAAGCCATCGCCTGGTTAAGGGAACAGGGCAATTCACATTGGGGTGCAACCATTAATCGACGGGAATAATTAGGCGCTGCTGAATAAAACTAGCGATGGAGGTAGAAATTACCTCTTAAGTCTTATACATCCAAATCCTTTAACCACCTCTGCGCCCCTCTGCGAAACCCTCTGCGCCCCTCTGCGTTGAAAAATCATAGCTTAACCAAAGCCATAGCCCAAACAAGCGCGATAAAGAAATGTGAACTAGGATCAATTTAGTCAAGTTAGAATCAGGCAGCAATTTCACCGAACCTGAGTGGAGAGCTACTGCTGCCAAGGAGATAAGCCATGGAAAAAGAAAAAGTACCAAGTGCCATTATCACGCTGACCGCTGGTATTGTTATCACCCTGGTCAGTCTGTGGGTTGGTCAAAACCACGGCTTGATGCCAGAACAGGTATCAGAACAAGCGCCGTTAGTCGATAACTTTTTTGACGTGATGATGACTATCGGCACCGCCCTATTTTTGGTCGTCGAAGGCGCCATCGTGATTGCCATGATCCGATTTCGGCGACGCAAAGGGGATGACACCGATGCCGAACCCATCATCGGCAATTTACCCTTAGAAGCCTTTTGGACAGCCATTCCTGCCATTATCGTCATTGGACTAGGGATCTACAGCGTCGAAGTTTATCGAGACATGGGCGGTTTTGAACCCGCCCATCACCATGTCGCCAAAGCCGATACCCCAGCGCATATTGCAAGTATGCCCGGAAGTGCTATGGCGGCGCCTTTAGTTGCCGATACTGAGGGGATGGAGTCCGATCAAGCGGTAGCACCCAAGGGGGCTAAATACGGCTTTGGGGCAGCACCCCAACGGGAAGGACAGACGGCTGACTTGGTGGTTAATGTCACCGGTTTGCAGTTTGCTTGGATCTTTAACTATGCCGATAGTGGCGTTGTCGCTGGCGAATTACATGTTCCCATTGGCAAAGACGTGCAACTGAACCTCTCCGCCCAAGATGTGATTCACTCCTTCTGGGTGCCTCAGTTCCGCCTCAAACAAGATGCCATTCCCGGTCAAGAAACGGAATTGCGGTTTGTTGCGACCAAAACTGGAACCTATCCCGTGGTTTGCGCTGAACTCTGTGGTGGTTACCACGGGGCGATGCGGACACAGCTTATCGTTCATACCCCAGAGGAGTATGACGCTTGGTTAGAGGAAAATCGGATAGCACAGCAGCAAAACCCCAATCAAACCGTTGCTGTGAATCCGGCTGATTTATCCGAGTCCGAGTTTCTGGAACCTTACGCGGCTAACCTGGGCGTTGATGAAAAAACGTTAACCCAGTTACACTCAATGCATGAATCCTAAACAGAAGCACATAACACTCAATTTGTCCATCTGGACAGGCTTCTTTAGTTGTCACAAGAAATTCTGATGACCCAAACCGAAATTGCACCTCAATCTCAAGCCACTTCACACAGCTCCCATCCCACGGCATGGAAGTGGTATGACTATTTCACCTTCAACGTTGACCATAAGGTCATTGGGATTCAATACCTAGTTACCTCATTTGTGTTTTATTTGATCGGGGGATTAATGGCAGTCGCCATGCGAGCCGAACTGTATACCCCCGATTCAGATTTACTTGATCCCAATCTTTACAACGCTTTTCTGACCAATCACGGCACGATCATGATCTTTTTCTGGGTCGTTCCGGCTGCCATTGGCGGGTTTGGTAACTACCTGATCCCGCTGATGATTGGTGCCAGGGATATGGCGTTCCCGAAACTGAATGCGATCGCGTTTTGGCTCGTCCCCCCAGCAGGTGCCTTGCTGTTGGGCAGTTTCTTCTTCGGTGGCGCTCAATCGGGTTGGACATCCTACCCCCCTTTGAGCCTGATTACCGCCAGTACAGCTCAATCGATGTGGATTCTCAGCATTATCTTAGTGGGAACCTCCTCAATTTTGGGTTCGGTGAACTTTATCATCACCATCTTTAAAATGCGGGTTCCCAGTATGCGCTGGGATCAGATGCCCTTGTTCTGTTGGGCGATTTTAGCCACATCCCTATTAGCCCTGTTTTCCACGCCAGTGTTAGCGGCTGGATTAACCCTGCTGTTGTTTGATATCAACTTTGGCACCAGCTTCTTCCGCCCCGAGGCTGGGGGAAATGTGGTGGTGTACCAGCACCTGTTCTGGTTCTATTCCCACCCGGCGGTGTATCTGATGATTCTGCCGATTTTCGGGATTATGTCAGAAGTGATACCCGTTCACGCCCGTAAGCCGATCTTTGGCTATAAAGCGATCGCGTATTCATCCCTAGCCATCTGTATCGTCGGTCTATTCGTCTGGGTACACCACATGTTTACCAGTGGCACCCCGCCCTGGATGCGGATGTTCTTCACCATATCCACATTGATTGTGGCAGTTCCCACAGGGGTGAAAATCTTTAGCTGGGTGGCGACTCTCTGGGGCGGTAAAATCCGCTACACCTCAGCAATGCTATTTGCTATTGGTTTGTTAGGTATGTTCGTCTTGGGCGGACTAAGTGGCGTTACCCTGGGAACCGCACCCTTTGACATTCACGTCCATGACACGTACTACATTGTGGCTCACTTCCACTATGTTCTCTTTGGCGGTTCCGTGTTTGGTCTTTATGCCGGAATGTATCACTGGTTCCCCAAAATGACGGGTCGGATGTACAACGAAACCTGGGGACGGGTTCACTTTATTCTCACCTTTATTGGGGCGAATCTCACCTTTTTACCCATGCATGAATTGGGTTTAAAAGGAATGCCCCGACGGGTGGCGATGTATGACCCTCAATTCACAGCAATTAATCAGCTTTGTACCTTCGGTGCAATTCTGTTGGGGTTCTCTGTCATTCCCTTCGCGATTAATTTAATCTGGAGCTGGATGTATGGACCCAAGGTGGGTGATAATCCCTGGGATGCCTTGAGCCTGGAATGGACAACCAGTTCTCCACCTGCGATCGAAAACTGGGAAGTTCTGCCAGTTTTGAGCCATGGTCCTTATGCTTATGGCATGAATGGTCGCAATGGCAAAAAACTCAATCCCAGTGCGCCGACATCGGGAGAACCTGTTGTAGAAGCGAAGTAAATTTTGCAGGTTGTAGGGGCGGGTTTTACCGTTATCGTTTCCCGTTTACCCAGATGTAACTAAACCCGCCCCGACTTAATGTTCATCAGTTGTATATAGCGATAGGGAAAAAAATTATGCAAGGTTCAACCATTGACGAATATCAAGTCTCGCCAAGCCCAGAACCCTCGGCTGAGGTAACTGTGGCGGCACATGAGGAACATCCCGATTATCGGGTTTTGGGGCTAATAGTCTTCCTCGCCTCTGAATCCTTGATGTTTGGCGGGATGTTTGCCTCTTACTTAATCTATAGAGGCGTATCCGCAACCTGGCCCCCCGAAGGCACAGAGGTGGAACTCTTGTTGCCGACGATTAACACGATTATTCTGGTGTCGAGTAGTTTTGTCATCCATAAAGGAGATGTGGCGATTAAAAAGAATAATCTCTCCGGGATGCGGTTGTGGTATATCATTACCGCTGTTATGGGTGTGATTTTCTTGGGCGGTCAGGTGTATGAATATCTAAGCTTGGGTTATGGTTTGACCACCAATGTGTTTGCCAACTGCTTTTATTTAATGACCGGATTCCACGGATTGCACGTCACCATCGGAGTTTTACTGATTCTCGGCGTCTTGTGGCGATCGCGTCGTCCCGGACATTACGGTGAAACGAAGCATGTTGGCATTGAAATGGCAGAAATTTATTGGCATTTTGTCGATATTATCTGGATTATTCTGTTTACACTGCTTTACATTCTGACACTGTTTTAAAGCGAAGATGTAGAGACGTTGCATGCAACGTCTCTACTAAAACCCATTTAAATTGTGTATTCCCTGTTGCCTATTGCCTTACCCCTTGAACAAACGTTCTTGAATCACAGCTATGACCTTACCAGAGCTACAGCGAGCTATTTACCAATTATCTGTTGAAGAGCAATTCGTTCTGCTGGAAACCTTAGTTCAAGCGTTGAAAGTTAGACACCCATCAAAATCGGAACGTCGTACCCTTGTTAATCAGCTACGAGGTTGTCTGAAAAAACCCGGTCAGCCCGTCCTAACCGATACAGATATTGAGTTGATGCGAGAAGACCGCTTAGTGGAGAAGTAAGCTGTTCGGCATTTAAACCTTAATATCAATAATGGCGCAATCCTTGTAGTGCGAGCATCTTGCTCGCTACTCATACCCAATTTAAATGCATTACAGCTTACCTCAAGTGAGAGTTCTTCTGGATACAAACATTATTCTCGATTTCTTTCTGGAACGGGAGCCATTTTTTCAGCTAGCTAGTGAAGTTTTTGTGTTGCCTTTCTTGGGATTGAGGTATTCTAATCTAAATGCAGCAACAGCTTATTTATATAACCGTAAAAATACTTAATTAATTGAGATCAGGTTCTATGGTGAAACACAGACATTTAGGGTTAATTGGACTCATATCACTATCGGGGATAACCAGTCTCCTCTTAGGCACACCAGCCTTCGCCACAACGGTTGAGCCAATAGCTCCCAGGATAGCCCAACAGACGGCTAACTCTGATGCGGCTGACCAAATATATGGCGAAGCCGTCGAACTCTTTGAACAAGGAACAGCCGAATCATTGCGACAGGCAATCCCTAAATTTGAGCAAGCCGTCAGACTCTATCGCCAAGCGGGTAATCAAGGTAAGGAAGCTGTATCTCTCAATAATATTGGCAGAGTCTACTCCTCATTAGGACAAAAGCAGCAAGCCTTAGACTACTACAATCAAGCCCTGCCCCTATTTCAGGCGGTGGGAGATAGAGGGGGGGAAGCCACCACTCTCAATAATATTGGCAGAGTCTACGACGATTTGGGACAAAAGCAGCAAGCCTTAGACTACTACAACCGAGCTCTGCCCCTAAGACGGGCGGTGGGAGATAGAGGGGGAGAAGCCACCACTCTCAATAATATTGGCAAAGTCTACGACGATTTGGGACAAAAGCAGCAAGCCTTAGACTACTACAATCAAGCTCTGCCCCTATTACAGGCGGTGGGAGATAGAAGGGTGGAAGCCGCCACTCTCAATAATATTGGCGCAGTCTACGACTCATTGGGACAAAAGCAGCAAGCCTTAGACTACTACAACCGAGCTCTGCCCCTAAGTAGGGTAGTGGGAGATAGAAGGGGGGAAGCCACTACTCTCAATAATATTGGCGCAGTCTACGACGATTTGGGACAAAAGCAGCAAGCCTTAGACTACTATAATCAAGCCCTGCCCCTATTTCAGGCGGTGGGAGATAGAGGGGGGGAAGCTGCCACTCTCAATAATATTGGCTATATCTACCACTCATTAGGACAAAAGCAGCAAGCCTTAGACTACTATAATCAAGCCCTGCCCCTATTTCAGGCGGTGGGAGATAGAGAGGGAGAAGCCAGAACTCTCAATAATATTAGACAATTGACACTCCCCGCCCTATAAGTGCGGGGATTCTTAGTTCCGCGACACACCTTACAATTATCTATCCTTGCGGCAATACTTAAACCAAACACCCGTAGAAAACTACCAAGTATTGAGCCTAATTTAGATAACTCCAGAG